>CAJXVQ010000306.1 GCA_913060685.1 uncultured Verrucomicrobiales bacterium | reverse complement strand
GAGGAGGGGTGCCGTAGGCGGTGGTCGGAGGAACGGATGTTGCGGGAGGATTGATGGGGTTGACCGGTTGGTAGGGAGGATTGACCGGATTGTAGGCACCCGTCGGTAGTGCGGAGGGAACGCCGTATGGATTCGCTGAATTGACAGCTGGGGCTACGGGAGCATCCTGATTCTGAGTGCAGGAAACGAAAAGTGCGACGGGGGCGAGCAAGAGAAGTGTTGCTTTCATAGCATTAGAATACCTGAGAGATTTAGAAATGCGAAATAAAATTTTCAGGGAAGTGAGGTGGGGCTTGTCGGGAGGTTTATTGAGAGGTAGTTGTTTTAACTAATGGAAATCTGGAAAGCAGTGATTGTGGGGATTGTGCAGGGCTTGGCGGAGTTTTTACCGATCTCTTCTTCCGGGCACATTGTGCTGACCCAGTATCTTCTCGGAATTCGGGAGGTCGGTTCCGGACACCAAAAGGATTTGTCATTTGAGATTGTCCTGCACCTTGGAACTCTGGTGAGTGTTTTGATTTTCTTCCGCAGGAGTCTTTGGGATCTGACGATGTCCTTGTTCCGCAAGGAGATGGTAGAAGAGCGCAAGATGATCATGTGGTTGGGAATCGCAACCGTTCCGGCGGTCATTGCGGCTTTGTTGTTCAAGGACTTTTTTGAGGAGGCCCCCGGGAAACCGGTTTTGGTTTCGGGCTTGTTGATTGTGACGGGATTGATCCTTTTCGTGCCGCGTCTGCTGAAGGGGAAGGCTTCGAAGGTGGGATTGAAGAGTTCCGTGGTGATGGGAATCGGTCAGGCCTTTGCGATTTTGCCGGGGATATCGAGATCGGGCTCGACCATTGCGGCCGGTCTCGTGAGCGGGGTTAAGGCGGAGAAGGCGGCCGAGTTTTCTTTTTTAATGTCGATCCCGGCGATTGCGGGTGGCTTTGTGCTGACGATGAAGGATAAGATGGAGGGCGCGAGTTCCTTTGGAGAGGCTCTGGGATCTTGCTTTAGCCAGGCTTACCTCGCCGGGGCAATCGCGGCCGCAGTGGTTGGGCTCTTTGCGATCTATTTGGTGATGGGTGCGGTGAAGCGCGGGAAATTGGAGTATTTCTCCTATTACTGCTTTGCGGCCGGGATCGCCGGGATGATCTACTTTTGGAAGTAGCCCCGCTGTTTCGTGGAGATGGGAAGACCAAGCTTTGCCATGATGGCGAGCATGTCTTCCCAGACTTTGCGTTTTTCGCCGTGGTCCTCGTCTTGTCGCAAGAGATAAGAAGGGTGGAAGGTGACGCGGAGGGGGATGCCCTGAAACTGGTGCCAGGAATCCCGGAGTTGGCCGATGGGTTTGTCCGAGCCGAGGAGTCCCTGAGCGGCGCTCCCTCCGAGGGCGACGATGACTTTAGGCTTCACGACATCGATCTCGGCTTGCACGAAGGGAATGGAGGTCGCCATTTCTTCGGTTGAGGGTTTGCGATTGTTGGTTGTTTGGTTTTTCGTGGCGGGCCGGAACTTGCAGACGTTGGAGATGTAGACTGTTTCCCGCGAGAGTCCCATTGCTTTGAGGATCTGATCGAGTTTGGCGCCGGCCGGGCCGACAAAGGGTTCCCGTTTTTGTTCCTCTTGGAAGCCCGGGGCTTCACCAACGAGCATGAAGTCAGCTTCGGGATTCCCGACGGAGAAGACCATGGTGTCGCGAAGGCTTCCGAGTGAGCGGGCGGCTGGCCAATTCTCCGCGATGGCGGCGAGTGAGGCGATTTTCTCGGCGGCTGTTTTGCCGGTCGCCTCGATACGGTTTGGTATCGTCGGGGGGGGCGAGTCTGCAGGAACTGCGGCCTGTTTGGCGGGACGACGGGCGCTTCCCCGGGTGTAGAGTTCCCGTAGGACCGAGCGGGCCCGGTCATCGATCCCAACATGAGTGACTCCGCGGGTCTCAAGCTGTTTGAGGTAATCGAGTAGTGTTGGGGAGGTCACGGGGAGAGAAAACCACAAGGGGAATGGGATATCCAGACCATCCGGATGAAAAATGAAGGGCAAAAAACCTTGGGGAATTCTCGGAAACCGCTTGACCCATCCTGAAATATCCCTATCTCACCCATCCACCAGTTTTTAGACCTATGTCAAGAGTATGCAGCATCCGCGGTTCCAAAGTTCGCGTTGGACGTAAAATCCACCGTTCCGGTTTGGCCAAGAAAAAAGGCGGCATTGGTCGTCACGTAACCAAGACTGTGAAGCGTAAAGTTTCACCAAACCTTCACACCAAGCGTATCTGGGTTCCTGAACTCAGCAAATACGTTCGCGTTAAGGCTTCGGCCAAGGCGATCAAGACCATCAATAAGAATGGCGCATACGCGACTCTTAAGAAGGCAGGTCTGATCTAGATCTCGTTTTTGGTTTTTCTATTTTTGTGAAAAGCGGACCGTATTCGGTCCGCTTTTTTCGTGGTGCGCCCGGTAGGGCTCGCTGACTTGGGAGTTCAAGTCCCCTATGGGGCCGGGTAGAGGGAACTACTCGCCTGAGGGCAAGAGGCCCCTTTGTCGGCCTTGCTCTCCAATTTCCTGTTGGAAGGCTTCGACAAGGCCCTGGAGGAGCGCGGTCATCACTTCATGCGCTACGCCGACGATGCAACATCGATGTCGGATCCCAAGCCGCTGGCAAGCGAGTCCTGGCCGGCACCGGATGGTTGGGAAAGCGGCTCAAGCTCAAAGTCGATACGAGCAAGAGCGCAGTCGCCCATCTCTGGAAGCGAAAATTTCCCGGTTACCGCGTCACCCATCATCGGAAAGCCAAGCTGTGGATTGTGCCTGAAAATCAAACCTTTTCCAATTCGCGTCTTTCAGAGCTGGTTTCCTCCGGGCCATCGCGCCAATACCACTTCCAGACTCGCTTCATATCCTCCAATATCAGGAAGTTGATCGGTACTAGGAAAAGAGTGATCAGAGTCGAAAAGAGAATGCCATAACCGAGCGAGATCGCCATGGGGATGAGGAACTGCGCCTGCAAACTGGTCTCGAACATCATCGGCATGAGTCCGGCGAAGGTGGTTACCGAGGTCAGCATAATTGCCCGAAAACGCGCTCCGCCCGCCGAGATCACCGCGTCGTGCAACCCCATTCCTTCTTTGCGTTTTCCATTGATATAATCCACCATGACGAGGCTGTCATTGACCACCACTCCTGCCAGAGCCAGCAAGCCAAAGAGGCTGATAATACTGAGCGGATGCCCCATGATCATGTGTCCCAAAATGGCTCCGGCGAGGCCGAAGGGAATGGCCGACATCACGATGAAGGGCTGGACGTAGGACTTCAAAGGAATCGCCAACAGGGTGTAGATCAAAAAGGCCACGAAGGCTGCGCCGATGGAAAGGCTGCGGAAGGCGTCGGCCTGCTCCCGCGCTTCTCCCTCGAAGGAATGATGCATTCCTGGAAACTTGGCGACGATCCCGGGCAGCTCTTTTTCCAAGGCTCTTGTCACGGCCCCCATGTTCACCTCTTCTTTGTTCGCATCCGCGGTGATGTCGATGGTGCGATTACGGTCAATGCGGCGGATCGAGGTGAATCCCGGCCCGATCTCGGCATTCGCGACCGCGGAAAAAGGAACCTCGGCTCCATCAGGCGTGCGAATACGCATGCGCTGGAGTTGGCTAATCGAGGAGCGATTTTCCTTGGGATAACGCACCATGACGCGGACATCTTCGCGACCGCGTTGGATTCGCTGGGCCTCGGCTCCGAAGAAGGCCTCACGCGTTTGCCGGGCAAGATCATTGGTGGTCAGGCCGAGTGCTTCGGCTTCGGGCTTGATGCTCAGCTTCACCTCTTCCTTGCCCGCATCATAGCTATCGCTGATGTCAGAAAGGTGGGGGATTGTTGCCAGCAGCTCCTTGACCTCCTCCGCTGCTTTCGCCAGCTCATCGAAGTCAGGGCCGGTCAGCCTTACCTGCACCGGCGAGCCGCCGCCATTGCCCTTGGCCTCACCGGAATAGCGAATCTCTTCGACGCCCGGCAGGTTCCCAACTTTCTCCCGCCATTGCCGCTCCAGCTCCTTCACGGTGACAATGTCATTCCGCTCCTGCCCCGGCAAAAGCGACATCATGACCTTCCCGCGCGACTCGCCCTCGGTGTAGGCAATGATTCCGCTAATGATGCTATTGTCGCGTTCGGCATCGAAATAGTCTTCCTGCAAAGCCACCGCGCCCGCGCTGATTTGTTCCAGATACCCAATCGTCGTTTCGGCGGAGGTGCCATCCGGCATCGTGAGCGAAACCTGCACCATGTCGCCCTCGACCGTCGGCATGAAGACGAAGCGGATCCGGTTGCTCGCGACCATCGCACTCAGGATGAAAAGCGTCGCCAAAAACAAGGCACTTGTGAGATAGCGATGACGGGCGGCCATGGCCAGGGCCGGCTTGTAAACCTTGACTGCAAATTTCACCAATCCGTCGGAAAAAATCCGACGGAAGCGCTCGAAGCGGTTCACTTTATCGGTGGGTCGGTCGATTCTGCGGAGGTGCTTGAGATGAGCGGGAAGGATGAGCTTTGATTCGATCAGCGAGAAAATCAGGACTGGAATGACGACCAGGGGGATCGGCTCGAACATCTTCCCGGCAACCCCCTCCACCATGAGCATGGGCGCAAAGGCGGCGATGGTGGTGAGGACCCCGAAGATCACCGGCACCGCCACTTCACGTGCCCCGACAATCGCCGCCGTCTCGGTATCAGGCTGGATCGAAAAATTGTGATAAATATTTTCCCCGGTTACGATGGCATCATCCACGACAATCCCCAGCACGAGGATGAAGCCAAAGAGACTGATCAAATTGATGGTCACACCGAGGTAAGGCATGAGCCCGATCGCCCCCATCAAGGAGACGGGAATCCCCATCGCGATCCAGAAGGCAAGCGAGGGACGGAGAAAAAGGGTGAGCACAAAAAGCACGAGAACGAAGCCAAAGATGGCGCTGCTTTTCAGGGTATCCAATCGGTCCGCCACGATGACCGAAGTGTCTCCCCAATAGTGAATCTCGGCGCCCTCGGGGATGAGCCGATCGCCATCGCCATCGAAGAAAGTCTTGATTGTTTCGGCTATCCGTACGGAATCCTGGTCGCCAACCCGCGAGACCTGCACCATGACACAAGGCTTGCCATCGAAGCGAACCATCGAAGGTGTTTCGTCAAAGCCATCCGTGATTTTGGCGATTTCGCTCAGCTTGACCCGCGAGCCGTCGGAATTTGTCAGCACCACGATATCTCGAAAATCTGCGCCCACATAAGCCTGTCCTTCGGTGCGAAGAAGGATGTTTCCGTGGCGGGCTCTAATCGCTCCGGCGGGCAAATCAATCGACGAACGTGAAATTGCCTGGCTGATCTGGCTCATCGTCAAGCCATAGCGCTCCAGTGTTTCCTCGGTCACTTCGATGGCGATTTCATAGGGTCTTACCCCCAGAAGTTGCGTTTGTGAAATGCCGGGAAGATTGGTCACTTCATCGCGGACGACTTCCCCCAAGCGGCGCAAGCTCCGCTCGGGCATCTCGGCCGCAATCACGACCATCAGGACCGGAATTCGAATCTGTGGGATACTGATGATGGGCCTCTCGATCTCCGCCGGGAAGGTGTTGATGGCATCAACCCGCGCCTTCACATCTTCCAACAAGATTCGCTTATCGTAGCCGGTATCGATTTGAATCGTAACAGATCCCGCCCCAGGTGAGGCCACCGAATTGATATGCTTGATTCCTTCCAAGTCATGGATCGCTTCTTCCACCCGCAAGATCACGCCTTCTTCCGACTCCACCGGCGTCGACCCGCGATACGGCACGGTGATGGTGATGAGATCAAGTTGCGCGTCCGGGAGAATGTCGGTGGCGAGCGGCTTCAGCAAAGCCTTCACTCCCAGCGCCATGATCATAATCATGAGCAAGTTGGCTGCGACCCCATTTCGGGTGAACCATGCGATGGGTCCCCTCATTTTGATTCCTCCGGCGTGATTCGTTCTCTTGGCTCGACCAAGCTGCCATCAATCGCGAAGGGTAAAGCGGTCAGGCAAATTTTCTCTCCTTCTTCCAATCCACCCCTCACGACAAGGTTGGGGAGGGCGTTGAAAATTACCTTCACCTCGCGGATATGAATACGATTTTCATCATCGATGATTTTGATCTGATTCCCAAAACGCACCGCCTGTTCCGGGATGACAAAAACATTCTCGAGAGTTCTTCCTTCAATTTCCGCGCTGACAAACTGACCTACCTTTAGAGGAGGATGTTCTCTATCGTTGAGAGCATAGGGATCATCGACTTGTGCAATCACGAATAGCTTGCGTGAGCGCGGATCAAACTCTCCCTCGGCTCGAACGAGACGTCCCTCCCAGGGGGCGTTGGGAATATTGGAATCTCGCAACAGGACCTTCGGCTCTTTTTCCCCCACGATGACCCCACGGCGGTATCGCTTTGGGAGATCGATGAATTCGAGATCGCCGGGATCAATCGGCAAGCGGACTTCGACATAATCGATGGCAAAGATCTCTGCGATCGGAGTTCCCGGGCTAATGACCTGTCCAAGATCGACGCTCTTATCGCGGACATAGCCGGGGTAGGGAGCGAAGATTTTGGTGCGCTTGAGATCACGCTTGGCCCGTTCCAGGCGGGCCGCCGCCGCTTCCGATGCGGCACGCGCCTCGGCCAACTGGGGCTTTCGCATGGTAAGATCGCTGGGCTCGCCTCCTCTTCCGAGATCACGCCAGGCCGCGACGGCTTGTTGGGCCCGTGCCACTTCAAGGGCCAGCGCTGCCGTTGACTGGGCCAGGGTCGCTTCGCTTTCTGTCACCGCCGCGAGGTAATCGGCCTTGTCGAGCTCAAGCAAAATTTCCCCGGCTTCAAAGAATCCGCCATTCCGGAAAACGGGTGAAACACGAACCACTTCACCCGAAACCTGCGGGATTAAAGTGCTCATGGTGTGCGGCAAAACTTCTCCACTGGAAACGAGGGTGACTTGATGACTTCCCTTGTGAGCGATGACAAACTCCGCCCGCCTCACTTCTTCCGGAGCTTTCACCGGCTTCACCTCAACACGGTTCTTCATCATCCACCAAGCCATCCCGCCGGCAGCGCCAAGAACCACGAGCGCCGGTAAGAGTAACTTCAGGAGTTTTTTGAATGTCATAAAGGGGATTAATTATTTGCCGGGGAGTGATTGGAAGTCTCCACCGAGAGCGAGGTGAAGATCGATGCGATTTTGAAGACGGAGGTTCTTGAGCTGCAAGAGGCCACTATTGGCATTGAAAGAGCGTCGCTGAGCTTCCAACCAAGTCAAACCATCGATTAAGCCGCCCGCATATTGGTCCCAGGCCAATTCCTCGGCCTTCGTCGATTCCAGGGCCGCCTGTTTCTGGGCCTGGAGCTGCTTTTCCAGAAAAACCTCTGCCGCCAGGGCCGTTTCGACCTCGCCAAAAGCCTGGAGGGCATTTTGACGAAAGTTTGCGAGGGCTTCGTCATATCGTCCTTTTGAGGCCTCGATCCCACCTCGAATCCGCCCGCCATCGTAGACCGTCTGGGCAAAACTGGCGCCGATCGAACCCGCGAGATAGTCCGGGTTGAGGAGCTTCCGAAGCTCGCTGCTACTCGTCCCGCCGCCCACGGTCAGACTGAAGCTTGGGAGAATTTGCTTCTTGGCTTCTCCCACCCGCTCGGATGAGGCCGCCAGTCGAAACTCCGAAGCACGCAAATCGGGGCGTCGTTCCAATAAAGTCGAGGGAAGCCCCGTCGGGATCCCGGCGTCCATGTTGGGAAGACTTTGCGAGACTTTCAATTGGCGGGCCGGATAGCGTCCAATCAGGATCTCAAGGGCGCGCGTGGCCCGATCGAGCTGCCGATTCTGTGCTGCCAGATTACTGCGGGCACTGGCAACATTCGTCCGCGTTAGCCGGAGATCAAGAGGTTCCGAAGTTCCCAAATCAACTCCTCGCTCCACAAAATTCAGGTTCTTCTCCAAACTCGTTAACGTTTCGCGAGCCAAGAGCACCTGCTGTTCCTGTCTCTTATACACATCTGACGCTGCCGACGATCTACTCTGTGTA
>CAJXVQ010000305.1 GCA_913060685.1 uncultured Verrucomicrobiales bacterium | reverse complement strand
GAGATCAGCCTCGGTCTCGTGGGCTCGGAGATGTGTATAAGAGACAGGTCGACACTTGGTGGCAGACGGAAACCGGAGCCATCATGATCTCTCCACTCCCTGGCTGCACCCCCACCAAACCCGGAACAGCCACCCTACCCTTCTTTGGAGTGGACGCTGCCATTCTCGACGAAAATGGCGAGGAGTGTGGCCCGAACGAAGGGGGCAAGCTTGTGATTCGAAAGCCCTGGCCCGCCATGCTCCGGACCATCTACGGCGATAAAAAGCGCTACCGCGACACCTACTGGAACGATTACAAAGGGTTCTACACCGCCGGCGACGGTGCCCGGACCGATAAACAAGGCAACTTCTGGATCGTGGGCCGTCTCGATGACGTCCTCAACGTGTCCGGACACCGACTCGGAACAGCCGAAGTTGAGAGCGCCCTCGTTGCTCATAATGTCGTTGCCGAAGCCGCCGTTGTCGGACGACCTCATGAGATCAAGGGCCAGGGAGTGGTTGCCTTCGTCACGGTGAAAGGCGGAAACAAAACTTCAGATGCTTTGGCCAAAGAATTGCGAAATCATGTCGGTAAAGTGATCGGCGCAATAGCCAAGCCCGATGAAGTTTATTTCGCTCCGGCATTGCCAAAAACACGTTCAGGTAAAATCATGCGACGCCTTCTAAAAGAACTGGTTGCAACTGGTGAGGTTTCGGGGAATGTAACTACTCTGGAAGATCCTCAGATCATCGCCGACCTCCAGGCTCAACTCAAGAAATAGGACCCACCAATGACAAGGACCCGTTATACGATCGCCACCTTCCTTCAATATTTTGGGGTGGGACGAAAGGTAAAACGTCTCACCGACGCTGCGTTCGAGTCGCACCTGATGCAAGACGGCGAAGAAATTCTAGGGGCCTATTGTTGGAAAAATATCGAAAATATAGAGGAACTCTCAATGGAGTATTGGAATCTCCGGCGCCTCGAGCGCGAGCAAGAAGCGACGATGGCCAAAGTCAGAGAAGCCGAAGAGACGCTCTCCGAAGCACAGATTGAAAGATCGGGTTTTCTGGATCGAACGAAAGATGCGGGACAGGGACATCTAAAAGATCGAGAGTCCGTCTTTAGTCAAATTGAAGAGCTGAATCTAGAAAGGGATCATCTGATGACTTCAGCCATGCAGACCAAGCGGAAGCATTCCGCCCTTAAAGTGAAAGCCCAGGTTCTCAAAGACGAGGGCAATGACGACGAGTCGGGCATCCAAAAATGTCGGGAGGAGCTAGCGAAAATCAGGGCGATTTTCACCTCGGATAAGGAAAAACTATCAGAGGTCAACTCCAAAATATCTGCTTTGGAGAAAACACTGGATGCCGTGCAATCGAAGATCAACAGCGAGCTGCAAGGCTCCAAGGGAGAAGCCGCAGCAACGTTTGCAAAGATCAGCAGGTCGAACCGTGACATTACAACACTTAAAGCCAAACTGGGACTCATTCAGGACGAGCAAGCGACTCTTTTCAGAGACATCGGTCGCTTTCTTAATATTAATTCAACCAGGAGTGATTGCCGTACGGCCTGCCGGGCGCACCGTGGTATCCAGGAGCAGACCCGTCTTCTTTATCGCTCCGTGGAATTCAACCGGAAGCTGGTCGACAAAATGGGAGGAAATGCTGCCGTGCATCATGATTTGTGATTCTAGGAGATCTGGAAGTAAGGCCCACAAGACTGGTCTCTCACCGCGCAAGTTGTTGGGCATCTTCTCCTGTTGAGCGTTGCGATATCACTAAACTCGAGCCAAGCCACCTTGATAACCGGCGAACTCATCCGTTTCGACACCAAGTCTTTTCAAGATGGTCACGAAGAGGTGGGCGAGCGGAACCTCTTCGTGCTCTTGATTACTCCGCCATCCCGCAGTATCCGACACGATTCCGGCTCCGGCCTGATTGTCTTCATTCCCCTTACCAAATTTGAGATAGCGGCCATTCTTGAAACCGAGATTTTTGCCACCGGCGGAAATGATCGGGTAATTTCGAGAGAGGTGAAAACTACTTGAGGCCGAGCCATGCATGGCAAAGGTATTATCGAGCATCGTGCCGTTACCATTGGGCTCGGGAGTGTCCTTTAATTTTTGGACGAAGCGCCCAAACTCTTCTGCCTGAAAGCGATTATAAGTTCCAAGATTTTTCCAGCCATTGGGCTTCTTCACATCGTGAGTTAAGCTATGGGCATTATTGAGACCAACCGCTCTCGCCAGCAGATCCTGGGGGCCTCCCGTGTTTTCCCGGCCCATCATATAGGTGGCCACGCGGGTGGAATCACTCAAGAAAGCCAGGTAGGTCAGTTCATAAATTGTTTGGATATAAGCCCTGCTGTCACGGACTGTCACATCCAGATTTAAGTGACTGGAATCAATTTTCGGCAAAGGAGCATCAATCCATTGTTCTGCTTTGAGCAGCTTGACCTCGGTATCGCGGACGGCATCGAGATACTGCTCAAGAGTCTGTCGGTCGTGACTGGAAAGCTTCTTATTCAGAGAACGGACATTGGCAATCAGGAGGTCCAGCGAACTCTTACTTCGCGCCAGCTTGTCTCGACTATCCTTTCCGCCGGTCACGAAAAGCATGTCAAAAACCCGTTTGGGTCGGTTCAGCGACGGTATGGGCCGCCCCTGTTGGTCAAAGGATGAGGTGTGAGTAGCTCGTGGGGCACCCGTCCCGGCATTCGTGGACATGACCAATGAGGAATGACGAGTGTGCTGGCCGGCATAAGCAGCAAGCATCTGATCGAGTGAAATTGAATTTTGGTAGGGCCCGTGGCTCCCGGTATTAGCGGCGGTCAAATACTGGTCGGCATTCGCATGGCCGATCACTTTTCGAACGGAGGGATGTGAGAGCCCTGAATAAAAGGTGATTTCACTGCGGAGAGGTTCAAGAACATCGAGAACCTTGGTCAGCTTAAAGTCTGTTTCACCACCCCGTGGAAACCAACTCCAATCCTGCCAGGCAGGATCATCCTCCCGGGGCACGCCAACTCCATCAGGGTGATAAACACTCACAAAACGAGCGAGCTTGTTTCCCTGATCACCTTTGGCGGCAAAAGTTTCCATCCACGGTAGAGCCAGGCCCACACCGGCACATTGAAGAAAATTTCGTCTTTTCATGGAGAATATTTTTTAGTCATCGTCGCTTCCTCTCGTGATCTTGCTACTGAAAAGGTTGCTCTGTATGATGATCGATACCAGGTCTTTCAATCCATCACCACTTTCCCTGAGTTCGCGAGTCATCTTGTCAATCTCACCCCGGTCACCAAAAGTCATCGGGCGACCCAAGGCATACGAACTGAGCTTGTGCACCATTGCTCTGGCAAATTGATCCTGTCTCTTGGCCAAGAGATAATCTTTCATACTTCCGACTCCGTCCAACTTTTGCTTGTTGTATAAAACGGCTGTAGCATCAACGGGCTGATCCTTGATCTTGGTCCGGTAGGCACCAATCGCGTCGTAATTTTCAAGAGCAATCCCCCAAGGGTCGATCTTGGCATGACACGACCGACAGGCGGCCTGATTTCGATGATCCGCCATGCGCTCTTTCTGGGTCATGCTCAGAATTTTTGGGTCGGTTAAGTCAACCTCCGGAACATTGGGTGGTGGCGGCGGTGGCGGATCATGAAGGATTCTTTCCAGGAGCCAGATTCCTCTTTTTAGAGGATTCGAATCAACCCCGGTTGAATTCATCGTCATGACCGCCGCAGTCGTTAAAAGACCACCACGATTTGATTCAGGGCCTACCGCAACTTTGCGAAATTCCTGACCGTAAACTTCGGGAATTCCATAGTGCCGGGCCAAAGCCTCGTTGATCACAAGATAGTCTGATTGCAGGAAGTCCATAATGCTGCTGTTCCTCTTCAGAACTTCCTCAAAAAAGGTCAGAGGTTCTTTCAGGATATTCTCTTTGAAGAGGTCGTCATAAACTTTGAACTTTGTTTGATCGACAATGACGGTTTCCAGCGCGTCAAGACCAAGCCACTGCTCCACAAAATTCTGAGAGAAACGCTGCGAACGGGAGTCCGCTAACATTCTTTCAATCTGGGAATTTAAGACGTCCGGGTTCTTCAGCCTACCTTCAAGAGCAAGCTTCAGCAGCGGTGAGTCCGGAATGCTTGACCACAGAAAAAATGAAAGCCGACTGGCCAGTTCAAGATCGCTGACCGTCGCTGATCCATTGGCATGATCTGCAGAGTCCCCCTGAATCAGGTAGAGGAACCCGGGTGCCGCCAGGACAGTGGCAAGCACTTCAATGATGGTCTCTTCAAAGCGGGCAAACTCCGGGCGGTATTTCGAAAACAAGTCGAAATAGGGCTCCACTTCCTCTTCCTTGACCGGGCGCCGCCAGGCTTTGGCCATGAATTTCTCCAGGATTTCCCGGCTGTATTTCCCCTCATCGTTCTTGTTCGGGCTGTCGAAGAAAATCTCAGCATGGGATCTCGTTGGCCAACTTTCATGAACACCGGCTTCGATTTCGACATAATCAATATGCACATCAATAGGCTCCCCACCTCCTGCCATCCCGGCATTGGAGATATTTTGGATCTCGAGAAACTCAGTCGCATTTGGAGAATCGCCAACCTTATGAATCCGACGATATGGATTCCGGGGGACTCCATGCAGGGGGATCTCAAAAGTGATGAACTGAGGGGCATTAACGGACGCCGTCACCGGGATGTCATGTTGGCTCACCTTCGCCGACATTTTGCCTTCATTATTGCTTTGAAACCCAAATATCAATCGAAGGCTGGCATACTGATTGGCTTGATGGGTCGTCGCTCCGACTCGCATCCGAACACGCATGATGCCTTCATCCGGAACAGAATTCCCCAGGTCCAATTTGATGTGTTGCGAAGGCGGGAGAACCGCAACGACCTTGGAAACGGCGGGGACATCGGTGATGATCTCGTCCGGTTTCAGGTTCCAGATACCATGTTGAGCACCGTCCAGAACCACATAATAGCTCCATCGATAGAAAAACCCCTCCCCCGTTTCCTTGTTAAAGATGTGAGTTCTTCTTTTCTTCTTCGAATAATCAGGATCAATTTTTTTGATGGGCTTCTGCTTCAACACGCTGGCTTTATCCATGGCCTCCTGCATCGGGATCTGGTAGGTGACAACTTCAGGGCGCTCCCCTTGGACCGTTGCTTTCTTGAGAGCGTTCAAAGCAATTTCACGATAGGTCTCAAACTGCATCGCCGACATCTGCAACAATTTCGAACTATTCTTAAAGCCATCCTCGGAAACAGATTCGGGCGGCAGTGGTGCTGAAAACTCGAGGTTTAGCCCAAGTAAATCTTGTAAGGCATAGTTGTATTCATAATTCGCCATGCGACGAAATGAAGTATGCACGCCTTCATTGCGACGGACCTGAGAGGCCTTGTTCATTTCCGTCCCGAGCCAGTCGACGATTCTGGCGCGATCTTCATCGCCGAGATGGTAATCCGGTTCATCATCCGGTGGCATCTCGGCGTTGCTTAATACCTCATAGACCTCGACCCATCGATTGATGTCTGCGCTTGTTAAAAGATTCGAATCGAGTTCATCCACGCGAAAGTTGCCTTTGGACTTCTTTGGACCATGACAATTCACGCAAGATTTTTCAAAGATCGGCGCGACGAATTTTTCAAATTCCGAAAGATTGGCTTTAGGTAGGAGATGATCGACGGGCTCGGGCCGTATCTCCTCAGCCGAGACGTGGAATACGAAGCCCGCTAGCGTGACAACAGCCAGAGCCAAGCCTGTTTGAATTCCGTAAGACATCGCCATTTATCAATTTTTCTTTAGCCCGCCATCAACTCAGCAAGAGGTCCGGTCACATCAAGATCTTTGAGATTGGCATCCAGTTGTCCAAAAGTTTCCGCCGTCTCCATTCCAGCGGCCTGCATCATGGAAAGGTAAAGATTGGCAATCGTGCGATGCCCCTTCTCCTGATATTTGGGATACTCGAGGTAGCGTCCCATCTTCAGCTTGTTGGCCATGCCACCAATTAGAACGAACGGCCAATCGGCTTGCCCGCCATGGTGGTCGCCTCCGTTGCAGGACATGTAGACGATGAGTGTGTTGTCGAGCATCGTGCCGTTGCCTTCCGGGACGCGATCGAGTTTATCAGCCATGTCCGCGATATGCTTCAAATGCAGTTTTTCGATTTCCATTCGACAGCGCAATCCGTCCCATCCGTTCGATGAGATGCCGGGATCGTTGTGACCAAGGGCGTGGACATGTTTTTGGATGCCAAGTTCCTTGTAGGTCACGCCCAAGGTGTCCATCCGCAAGGTGAGGACGTTTGTCATACCGGCAATCAATGCCGCACTCCCAATCTCAAAATGCGAGGCAATCCGATCGGAAGGAGACTGGCTGTCGTAGCGGTCAGTCAACGGGGGGGCATGCTTTTTAATTCTATCGGCCAGCTTGGCTTTCTCCCGCTCAATCCTCTGCAAGGACTCGAAAGAGTCGGTGTAGACTGCGAAGCGTTCTTTATCTTCAGCAGTCAACTGTTTCTCGATTCTTCGGGCGTCGTCCTTCAAAAAATCCATCATACTGCCGTTCAGGGCCAGCTTTCGCTCCAGCTGTTCCGGCGTGTCCACGGCAGCTCCAAATAACTCGAGGTAGGCCTTCCGTGGCGAGCCTTGAAAGGCCACGGGCATTCCGCCCCTGTATGCCGAAAGGTTTGGGTAGCAATAGCTGTCGGCAGGCTGGCCGCCTCCCTCAAGAAGACCACCCTGTAGCGCCATGCCATACATTGGGTAAGGTCCGGCGGAAAGGTGTTGCCCCAGAAGGCAATCGATCGAGGGGGCAATGGCAACACGTTCGGAAAAGTGACAGGAAAGGGCTCCGAAGCCCGAGGTGTGATTGCCGCGAAAAGTGTCACCCGACAAACTCTGGATGATTGTCATGCGATCCTTGAATTGTTCCAAAGCGACCAGCTTTTCGGGAAGCTTGTGGTCCTTAAGAGATACGTTAATTGCCTCGCCCGGTTTGCGGCCCTTGTTCCCGAGTTTTTCTCCGTCGGCGCCAAGGAAATGGTTTTCGATCCCTTCGGGGACAAGGTTGAATTTTTCAACGCCGGACGATTTCACCACGAAAACAAATCGCTTTGGAAGTCCCTCTTCTGATCCGGCAGCGTGCGCTTGGAGTGAGCGTAAAAATGGAGCCATCGCCATTGATGCCCCGCCCATTGAGAGGCTCTTAATTGCACGTCGTCTTGTGAGTGTCATTGGTTTGAAATTGGGGTGTCGTTAGCGGCGGTAGAGAAAGGAGTCTGAGCTCAACAATGAGACGACAAGCGCCTTGAAGCTCCCGCCATTTCCCAGGTAAGCCTGTTCGGCCTCGATTAAAGTTTTTGAATCACTGAGCATCTCGTTCCTACCCATAAAGTATCGGAACAAATAGCGAATGAAAGACTGTCTCGCACGCTCGGAGCGCCCCAAGCGATGCATCAGTTCGATGGCATCTTTCACGTCACCATCGACCTTGGGATCTCCTGATCCGGTGATGGATCCGGAGGCATTAATCAGGCGGGCGGTCAGCTTGCCGTTTTCGAGCTTCTTGTCGAAGGTCGCATCCCGGCGGGCAAGGAGTTTTTTCTCCTCATCGAAATAGACCTTGGTTCGATAGCGTCCCCAGTCGTCGTAGATTTCAAAAGCTTCACCCAGCGGGTTGATCTTGCGGTGGCAAGTCCAACACCGTTCGGCCCGTAGGATGTCGTGCCGTTCGCGCAGGGTTTTGTGAGGATCAGGCGGAACATTGGCGTCGACGTCCGGAGGGACGTCCTGAATGACACCAGCGAGGAGCTTTTCGCGGATCCAAATCCCCCGGCGAATAGGATCGTTTCCCTCATTTAGCGAGTGGGTGGCTAGCCAGGCCGGATGTGTCAGCAAACCGGCACGCTGCCCTTTTGGCATCTCGAAGGGCTGTTCGATCGGCCACTTCCAGCGTTGAAGAGAGCCCCCGCCACTACTGGGGAGATTGTATGGTTCGATATAGATCCTGTCTCTTATACACATCTCCGAGCCCACGAGACCGAGGCTGATCTCG
>CAJXVQ010000304.1 GCA_913060685.1 uncultured Verrucomicrobiales bacterium | reverse complement strand
GGTCTCGTGGGCTCGGAGATGTGTATAAGAGACAGCTCCAGGGCATCGTCCACTTCCTCAACCTCGGGGCCAGCCTCACCCCAAAGGAATTCTTCACCACCCTCGCCAAAAGCGACCAATGGGACTTCACCAACGACCTCTTCGACGAAGTTCTCATCGAAGCCGCCGTGAAGGAGTTTGCAATCGAGGGGGTGTTCGAGGGATAACTAATCCCCAACATTAAGAATTGCCTTCAGCCATTTTTCCATAATCTCGCCTTCAAAATCACCCTTGTCGAAGCCTAGACCGACCACTGGTAAACCGTCACATTTGGGAAAGCAATCGGCACTAATAATCTGGGCCCTAGTTTCACCCGCAATGTGACTACCTCGTCTTAGAAAAAACAGAGTGAATTCTGGGACCGTGAACTTGTCCTGGTGCATATTATAACTCTGCAGATAGTGGAAGGCGGCCTTTACGGCTGCGGCTCGATAACCGGAGCCATTGCCGACTTCATTGCGCTTGGCATCGGCGATATGGATCTTGGACGAGCCATCTTTGTGAAGAATTTCGATGACAATGTCCGGTTCCAAGCCGGTTGCTCTATCGCCCATCGCCTCAACAATTTTTTGATACTGCCCCTTTTGATCGGTAGTCACAAAGGATGGCTTCTTCTTGGATAGATACACCTTGGGAGGTAATTGATTCCCTGGGCCGTTTTGGTGGATGAGAGTATAGGCCCAATTTGTATCTGCGGCGGCTGATAACTTGTCCTCTTCCAACTTGTAACCGAGAGCAATCAGGCCGTTTAGAATACTTAAGGCAGAAAGAATTTCAAATGTCAGATTCGGCCGACTTTGAAAAACCTTCTCTTCCAATAGTTTAAGTAGCCTTTCGATTTGTGTATCGTCCTTCCCGAAGAGATTTTGAAAGGCATCCTCAAATTCTCTTATTTTTTTCACCGCCCCAAAATCATCGAGGCCTAACACGACAAGCGATTCGAGAACCGCCCGTTTATTCCTCTCAGGGAAAGACCGGATTTGGACATGTGAAATTGAATGCCTCGACCTAAAACTTTCGATCTTTTGCAATTCCTCCTTGTTCGCTTCACCCCCAATAATCGCTAACAGATCCCCCACTCGACTGGCGACACCCAGGAGGTAAATGAGATGGTCAGATCGCTTTACCGACGTGGGGTTCCGGGAAGCAAATTTGAGATGATAGCTGTTAACCGCGTATATTGAACTCCTCGCCCAATTCGTATTCCGAGTTGAAACTCTTCCAATGATTTCCACCCTTTCAGTCTGAAGGGGGACCCTTTCCAACAGCTTCCAGACATTGCCTACGAGCTTACTAAGATCAATCAGGCTGGCCTGCCACAAATCTTTTAACGGTGGACTGTCCGATGCCGCAGAAAAATGCGCGCCGAAGAAATCTAACGCGTCTAAGTTGGTCCATTTCTGGCGCTCAGCCCATTCACAAACGTATTTCAGTAGGGTCCCAGGCACTTCGGCTTGCGGACTACTCACTGCGTTAAGTTGTTAATTGCTGTTTCAATGAGATCCCATTCGGATTGTTCACCGTCTTCCAACTTCACGTCCTTCAAGTGGACCTTGTAGTGGGAAAGAAGTTGAGTTGCGTGTGATTTCAGACTCTCTTTCGCATTTAAGGTAATCTGAACGTCAGTATCACCCGTATTTGCTTTCCATTGTTCGAATAGATCTCTTGTCGTGGCTGGTGTAATGTATACTGAGGAGCTGTACAAAAAGTTTGCAAGAGTTTCGCGGAACTTGTCATAAATATTGGCGCGTAACCTCCCTACCAATGAAGCCTCGTCAACTTGCTTATCTATTACACCCCTGGCATCTTCCTCCGAAAGCGAACCGAGATCCACAAAAGCAAACCGACGTAAAAGAGCCTCCGAAAATTGATGAAGAACAGATCGATCCTGAGTGTTCATCGTTCCAATAATCCGAAAATCCGGACCAAATAGATACTCATTAGCCTCATTTCCCTCGCTTCCAGCATCGTCTGAAATCTTCCCAACTTGCACAGTTTTTGATTCCCACTCATTTGCATCTTCCCCATTGCCCCCTGAATCCATAGGAACCCGCTCTTCAAAGGGCAGATATGTCGTCACGCCAGAGAGAACAGTGAATAATTCGCCGAAACAAGCATCCAGATTACAGCGATTAATTTCATCAATAATGAGGAAATTATTCGAGTTGTCTTTAATCGCCTTGAGAAAAAAGCCAGGGTAAAACTTGAGGCCCTTACCATCTGGATCAGGGAGATACCGGCCAATGAGTTCGTCGGTCGTCCAAACGCTGGAAGCAGTGTGGAGATGTTTCTCACTCTTTCCTGCCAATCGGGCAAGTTCTCGCGCCAAGCTCGTCTTTCCACATCCAGGTGGCCCGGTCAGGATAATGTTCTTTCCACCTTTCAGTAACTGCTTGCAGGTCTCAAGCACTTCTCCGGGGAACGCAAATTCTCCATCCTGATCATCCTTAAATGAAAGGCCTCGCGTGTTCAACTCACCAACATCGAGCGCCTCACTGAGAACGTCCTTTCCAAAACTATCCCCATTTTTTGCGACAGTGAGCCAATCGTAGAAAACCGCTGTAGCAAAAACTTTGATTGTGGATTGGAAGCTCTCACCTTCAGGAAACTGGAGAACTGGAGATTTTTTCTCGCTATACTTAAAGACAGGGGTTGCAAGGTTTTCCGCATCTGCTCCTGAAGATACTAAAAGGTCGTTAATTTTTTTCGCAACATTCTCGAGAACCAACGCATCTGATCGACCGTTCCTGGCACTCAACCCCTTGCAAGTTATTGCTGGCGTGAATTCGGGGAGACTCTCCTCCGGCAGTTGATTTTCTTCGGTTGTTTCAACTTCAGGAATATCGAAACTTCCCACGGTAATTGGTTGATTTACGATCAGGATCCATGGCCCCTCATCAAGATTGATTCTTAATCCTTTCACCCTAACCGGAACGATGCCCCCATCCTCACCATTCTCACCATTCTCACCATTCCGAGACGTTTGGTCGCTCTCAAACGAGATTTTGAATCCAACCGTTTTTCGTTTGTCGTTCGGGCCAAACATTTCCACCCACGAATATCCGCAGCCGTTTTTTCCCAGAAGTTCGAACGAATCTTCCTCCTCAAATTTCTCAAGAATATCTCTCATGTCTCTGTATTTCTTTCTCTAATATGACCCTATAGGTCGGCGAAAATCAGTCACTTCCAAAATATGGGAACGTGTTCCAAAGATTGTCACGACTTTGCACTCCAAATAATCGGTGCCTTTTTGGCTTCCAATCAACATTGTTCCTCAATTTCTCAACAGATCCAAAAGATCGATTAAGCAGCAGAGTAGGAAGCTTGAAAATTTCGCCGATCTCTATTTTTGGGGATTGAGTCTTATCCCACTCCTTGTCGGGAAAGTCGTCGACTTGCGTAGCGCGTTCCACTTCTACGGATGCATTGTTTAGGAAAGTCAGGCCTCAGTTTCGTTTACTCAATCAAGTGCAGGTTCACGCTTTCCCCTCCGTCCTCATCCACGCAGGTGACGCCATAGACGAGGTATGAATCAGGGAGAGTTTCAAAGTAAGCCATCGCTTGATCGAAGGAGTTGTCGGGAACGGCTCTGAGGTAGTTGAAGTAAAGGTCGTCATCGTTTGCAATGTGGTAGATTGGGTCGTCGTAACCACGCTGGGCGAAAACATCGATCACGTTATCGGTGAGGTGGACCCCGGAGATGCCGGGGAGGTCGTTTGGTTGGGTGGCTTCGGTGAGCGTGATTTCGGCGGCCTTCAGCAACTCCATTTTCTCATCGTGCTTGAGAAGACTGGTTTCCAGGTCGAGCTTTTGGTGGGCTTCCGCGAAGGCGATGGGATCGGCGGTGATCTCGGAGAGAGGGATCGTTTCCCTTTCTGGCCGGGGATCAATCCATCCCTCGCCATATCGGCTGGGCCGAATGGAGACAGCGCGGAAAAGATCCGGATCTCCTGCCGGAGCGGGATCGATGGTGAGCCTTCTCTGCTTCTGCCAGGCCTCCCACTGCGCCGGATTTTTAAGGGCTCGAGCGAGCAGCTCTGGTGGCAGGAGAATGAGAGGAATCCCGTAGTCCTTGTTCTCATGCTCGAGAAAGCGACCTTGATCGTAGAGGAGACGTCCGGTGATGGGACAGGCCAAGGTAAGGTCGTTTTGTTGATTGGTGAAATGGCGGTATTTCATGACTGTTCGTTGATGGGGAGTTGATGGCAGGACCTTAGCGATACTTGGTATTGCACTCACCGCAAGCGTCGCCTTCATCAAAGAAGATCCCCCAAAAGAGCGCCCAAACCAGCCAGACAGGAACGCCGACGATGATCGCGCAGACCAAAGCACCAACCGGCCCACCAATCAAAGCTCCGAGACAGCCCCCTCCTGTAAAAATGAGGAGGCTCATCGTTTTGAAGGTCTCAGGGATCGGTTTCTTGTAGGTTCCTTTTCGACAGTTTTCGCAGTAGTGTTTTGCCATTGTATTTCTTCTTTGGGGATGAGCTTGGTTGCGTTTACAGCGTGATTTCGTCGACGAAGTCCGATGCCGTGTCTTCGATGGCGCGACCCTTAACGGTGACGCCGTTGACTAGAGTGGTGAATTTCGTGTTTTCTTTCGTTAAATGCCTGCTTCGATTTCGAGTGGGTTGGCGGCCCAGAGTTCCCAGAAGCGGGGCCAGCGGCCGAGGCTTCGACGGAGGCGGATGAGGTTCAGCCCGTAATAATAGCCGAGAAGCAGAGCGGTCCCGAGAGGTGAGTATCGCCGGAACTGACGTTGATGAACCATCTCGTGCGCCAGGACGCGGGGAAGGTCACCCGCCGGGGTGAGCAAAATGACACCCGGCAAGGCCATTCCGAGGGCCCCGCTTTTCCAAAGACGGCGCACCCGGATCACCTTCACCGGAACGAGCCAGATCCAGAGCCAAAGGAAGGCATTGACGCCAAGAGTGAGGACGAGATGCCCCCAGAATGAGAAGAAGAGCCAGATCATCTCGAACCTCCCTTCCAGAGCGAGAGGATCCCGCGCTCTTTCGAGGGAACGGGGTGCCAGGCCATCGCCATTTCACCAGGGTCAATCTGCTGCAAGTTCTTCTCCAGCCAAGGAACCCGGTCGAGAGAGGTAACCCCGTGATCATTCGCAAAAGAGATCTCGATCAACAAGAATCCGCCCTCCACCAGGAGGGGCCGGTAGCGATCGAGGAGTTCCTTGAACGAAGCGGGTTCACGGACATCCCCCACCTTCATGCCACTGAGATAAATGACATCGTAGCTTTCAGCCTCTTCCTGAGATTCCTCCTTCCAGACACACGCTGAGAAGCTGTGCCCGGAGTGCCGACCAAATGCCTCGCGGAGAGAATCCGAGGGCTCAACCCCCTGCAAATCAAGACGGGGACGCAGCTCATGAAACTGAGCCAAGGCTTCCCCCGCTCCGCAGTTGGTCTGAAGCAGGTAGCCGGTTTCCGGGATCGGAAGAGACTTTAGAAAATCAAGTTCCTGTGAATTGAAGTAGGGCTTAGACATGGATCCCCTCCTTTCGCGACACCCGGACGAGTTCTCCAGAGAATGCCCTGGGCATGCGACCGACCTTGATCTGCCAGGCATCGGGAAGGTTCTGGAAGCGATATTCACCGCACCCATCCCTGAGCCAGCTACTTTCAAGAGTGTTTAAACCCCATTGGCTCTCACAGATGTAGTCGATCAAACTGCGGGAACATCCCCCGAAGGCGAGTCCTTCACAGGTGGCCTTGATATGGCGGACTTGAAAAAGTCCACTCCTCACGAACTCCTCATAAGTGGCAATGTTTTCACTCAGGAGATAGAGGACGGGCACCTCTTCAAGGTAGCCGGTTTTCTTACAAAGGATCTCGACCCGGGCGATGAAGCCATCGGAATCCTGTTCACTGAAAATGGTCTCCCGCCCGCCGAGATTATAATTCCTTCGCGAGGGGCGGCTCCAAAGACGCTCGTTTTTCAGCTCTAACATTTCATAGCTCGCAATGCGCACGCGGGTCTGATGATCCTCAAAAAGAACCCGATCCTCACTCTTCAGGTAATTCATCAACGGTTCTTCATACCCCCCGAGACAAGTCATGACGTGCAAGGTGGCCGGGGTGAGATCAGCGAGCGCTTCCTGCCCCCCAAGGTAGCCCTTGGAATAGGCCACGATGGGAGTGAAATCTTTTCCCGCCGAGGGGTGCCAAACCACCGAGCTAAAATCGCTCGGGAGATCACCGGGATCGGTCTTAAAAAACTCCGCGAGGCGCGTGACTTTCCGGTTCTCCCCAAGTTGCCGGACGAGACTGATCATGTGGGCGGGCTGTGCCCGAATATCCAGAGTCTCAAGTTGCTGCACGAGCGAATCGGCCATTTTGCTCATCTCGTCAAAGCTGGCATTTTCCAGAGTCCATCCTTCCTCGTAAGAAAGGAAGAGAGAGGGGCCCTCTCCAGCGGCATAGAGTAACTTTTTACGATTTTCGAACACCTCCATGAGGATCACGCCTTCATGGCCTTCCTGATACGGCATGAATGCCGTGAGCCGGACCCGCCCATGGCAGGATCTCCTCCCATTCGGCCTGGGAACGCACACCTGGCGGGTGCCGCTGTTCTCATACCGAGCCGCTTCCTCATTCATGGCGGCCACTTTTTTTTCATGGGGGGATTTCTCAAGGAAATCGGGGAGATCAGAGACCGTGCATAAAGTCATGCGCGATCTCCCGGGGGCTTGGGCTCTCACATCGAGAGCCCTTGTTTTTTTGTCAGTCATCATCATTTGTATTTGGGGGATCCTGACGATTCACGCCGGCTCCCGATTTATTTTGTCTGGGTTACTAGGATTGGGGAGAAGTCTCAGCGTCAGTTCGGGGAAGTTCACTCATCACGAAGAAGCGCTCCTGAATCATCTGCCAAAGCTCCTCACACTCGGCAAAACCATCCGAAATAATGTCGAGATACCAAGTGATGCCACGATGACCGCGGAAGTGAAGGAAGCGGCGGTGATGCTCGTCGGAGAGATCGACAATGAAACTACAAGTCACACGCATCTCCTTCCCCACCATGCGCACCGCTAAATATTGGTCGGCCTTGAGAGACTTAAGGGATGGCTCAAAGCATTCACGGAAGATCTCCTCATGCTGCCCGGACCAGGAGTCACGATCCTCAAAGGTCGATGTCTCATCCCGCATGGAGTAAACGATCCGCTCCCGGAACTCCTGCATGATGGCCTCAATCCGGTAGATGGCCCCTTGGCGGATATTGTGATAGGGTCCGGGTCCCATCGAAGCGGAGATGATCGCGTCGGAGGAACAGTGTGCCAGCTCAGGGGTTGAAAAAGCGGTTCTTTGCGAGAAGTCGTGGTGAGGCGGAGCAGTGGAGAGAGGAGTCATTAGGTTGTGATTTTTTAATCCTGTAAAGTTAGCTCTCTTCCTGTAATGTCCGAAAGCGGGCGGATCCTAACCAGGCCCAAAACGAACAGCAAGATGTTTTTACATTTTATCCTGTAAAGATAATCATCCTGTAACTAAGACTGTTCCCGAGACGATCATCCACCACTTTCTTAACCCATGCTCTTATTCAACCTTCTTCACAATCCCCTCATCGATGGCCTAAAGCAAATGCCGGAGAATCTCACGCTCGTGGAGTTTAAAGACAGACTGCGGGAACTCTTCCTCCAAATCTATCAAAGCTCTCCCGGAATCTTTGAAGGAAAGAAAGACCAGAGACAAGAGACCTTCATGAGAAAATTGGCCCGCTCATTCGAGTGTGACCCCACCGTCAAGAAACCCGCAAAGGTCAAAAACGAAGCGCTCAATGGTTCCATCCGCACCATCCGCCACATGATCTACAATCATGAGACAATCAAGGAGTCCGTCAAAACGGAGGAGAAAAAAATCCACATCCCCCACCTCGCGCGCCTTCAGATCCTACTCGCCAAACGCCTCTCCACCCTCCGCATTATCAAGGAACAACGCGAGCATCTCCTTGGGCAAGACCTGTCTCTTATACACATCTCCGAGCCCACGAGACCGAGGCTGATCTC
>CAJXVQ010000303.1 GCA_913060685.1 uncultured Verrucomicrobiales bacterium | reverse complement strand
GCCTCGGTCTCGTGGGCTCGGAGATGTGTATAAGAGACAGCTACGGCACCGTCTGCTGCCCAACCACCGATTGGCTCTACGCCTACGTCGACGGCGACCGCATTCCCGTGCCCCCGACGGGAATCATCGACAAGACCAATCTCCCAAAGCATCCCTACTCACGAGACAATCGCAGTGGCATGATCGCGCCAAATTACGATATCGAAGAAGTCGATCTTGTCTTCCTTAGGAAGAGTCAGGAGTTTTTGCGGGACCACTCAAAATCAAAACCCAGGCAACCGTTCTTCCTTTTCCATTCCATGCAAGCGGTGCACCTGCCCTCCCTCCCGGCGGATCAGTTCAAGGGAAAAACCAAGTCGGGACCGCACGGTGATTTCATTTTTGAGATGGATTGGATCGTCGGCGAGTTGATGAAGACGCTCAATGAGCTCAAGGTCGCAGACAACACCATCATCATCTTCGCTTCGGACAACGGCCCCGAGGTGCCAACCGTGATCGCGATGCGACGCGACCACGAGCACGACGGGGCCCGCCCATGGCGCGGGGTAAAACGCGACCAGTGGGAAGGTGGCCACCGAACCCCATTCATCGTGAAATGGCCCGGAAAAATAAAACCTGCTTCGACCAGCGATCAGATCACCAGCCTTACTGACATCTTCGCCACCTGCGCAGCCATTTCCGGAGCCGAATTTCCAAACGAGGCCGCCGAGGACAGCCACAACATGCTTCCGGTGCTGGATGGAACCCAAGGCGACAAGCCGGTGCGGCCTTACATGCTGCAACAGACCATGTCCCTCGCGCTGTCCGTGCGCCGGGGTGATTGGAAACTACTCGATCACAAAGGTTCCGGCGGCAACAACTACACCCGCGGCGGCGAGTGGGGAATGAAGCAGTATGCCATCCCCAACAACGACCCGGACTCGCCGGGTCAACTCTACAACCTGGCCACCGATCCCGGCGAGAAAGACAACCTGTATTCGAAACACCCGGAGATCGTTCGCGAACTCAAATCACTGCTGGAGCAGTCGAAAAAATCCGGTCGCAGCGCCCGCTGACCACAGCCTTCTATTTCAGGATCCCCTTGATCGCAGGTTCGATCGCGTTCGCCATTTTCATGAAGCCGAGCGCGGTCGGGTGGACGCCATCGACAGTGCATTCGTCAGCATCCTCCCCAAGGAGTGATCCCCCATCCAGGAAATGGATGTTCGCATCACCGGCGACCCGGCGCGCCTTCACCAAATCTTCCTGAAACCTGGCCCTCGCTTGCGCCGATTTGAGTTGGCCAGGGTTGTGGAGTTCTCCGGCGTAACGGATTTTTGAAATGACGAGAATCGGGATCTCCTTGTCTGCGGCACGCAGGATGTCGATGAAAGGCCCCAGTGTTTCCCGGATCGATTCTCCGGCGTTGGCCTCGTAGTCGAGGACGATGAGACGCTTCCGCCCGATCTGGTTGATCAAATTTGCCAGCGCGGGTTCGCCTTTGCCGTTACCAGAGAAACCGAGGTTGACGAACCCGGCATTCAGTCGGCGGCTCAGGATATTGGGATACGCCATGCCGGGGCGTGCGGCGCATCCGCCCTGGGTAATCGACGTTCCATAGACAACGATGCGACCTTCGTGTTCATACGGAACCGGCGGGTTGACCGTCGACCCGGCCACGACACCGATTTCCACCGACTCGACCCCGTTGTAAAGCGGGAAGTTCAAGGTGAAGTGGCGATTGGTTTTCGCTCCGGTAAAGAGCGTTGTTTCGAAGTCCTTCGCGCTCGCCGCAAACCGGGTGGTGCTCAAGTAGAGCTGTTTTCCGGGTTGCCCGATGTAAAGATCGAAGCCGCTCTGCCCGGTTGCAGGCATGTGGTACATTCCGGATACCTGTCGTAATTTCACGCGGATCAGAATCTTGGGACTATCGGATTGGAATTGGATTTGGCCACCTGCGGTTGAGTTCGCGAGGCTGTCGACGGCTCCGCGAATTTGCCATTTTGGTTTCACAGGCAATCTCCGGTAGACCTTGTCCTCTTCGATCCAAGGGAAGCCGACGAGGCGGAACGGTGGAGTTCGAGGATCGAGCCAGGCGACGCCTTTTGCATCGGTTTTCTCCAGGGTCATGTTCGGATCGAGTTTTTCGATATCGATCTTTTGAGCCCAAAGACCGGGGCTGAGAAGTGAGAGGAAGAGAGCAAAGAACAAAACCGGTTTCATGGATTTAAAAGTGGTCAACGATTCCGGTGTGGACAAGCCATTATCATACCGCTGGTGGCAGACTCCTTCCAGCACCCCTCACGGGCATCCGCGGTTACGCCATGCCAGGCACTAAAGACAATCGGGGTATGGGACGGGCTATCCGCTGGTCAGATCGATGGGAAGGAGGGCTTTGGTCTCCCAGAGATGGCAAACAAGTCTGCGATGATCACGGGAGCCTTACTCCGGCTACCGGCTTTGGTGACTCCCGGCTACTTGACGAGGAAAGGAACGCGCGATCTCACCCTTGAAAGGCCGACTGCTGGCGACCCAATCAGTGGCGCCTCGGCGGCTTCACCCTCGTCACCGAACCCGTCCCCGCCTGGCTGAGACTGGACAAAAACAAGGATGTCGCCTGTACTGATCATCTCGAAGGCCTCCTTGGCATCGAGGACACCGAAACCCTCGACAAAGAACAAGATGTTATCTGATTTCAGTCCGACAGACTCCGAGTTCAATTGGCGACCTTTTTCCGAGAAGGCCTTCTCCGGCATATCCAACCAAGCTGAACATCCTTGGAGAATTGAGTGTCAATGGGTGCATCAATGGTGAATGCAGCAGATTGACTCGCTCAAAGGCCACTTCAAGAACCTCGGCGATAAGGGACATTTCGTTGGTCGAGGAATTTGGTATGGCGTCCCATCGATTTCACAAATCACCAAGAGAGCCAGATATTCCTCCTGAAAACGGCGCGTCGCCGCGCCCTTCCCTTCCTTGATAAACTGCTCGACCCGGCGCTTTTCCAGTGAGTCTTCAATCTCCGCGATACGAACCCTTCCAGCCCCTTGCGTGATGCCGTTGCCCAAGTTGCTCAGCGGCCCGGTCCAGTGGGACCTTGGAAGCGAAGCTTGATTTCATCTCTGAATGTGAAGGTGAGATCAATGCGCTGGCAGCCTGCTTTGAAAAGAAATCT
Organism: uncultured Verrucomicrobiales bacterium; assembly: GCA_913060685.1. Taxonomy (GTDB): domain Bacteria; phylum Verrucomicrobiota; class Verrucomicrobiia; order Verrucomicrobiales; family Akkermansiaceae; genus SW10. Next base: position 4,911 of record CAJXVQ010000303.1, on the reverse strand, counting down.
GCCAGAACCGTGGAGCTGTCCAATGCCCCGGCCTGCCCGGATACGCATTGGGGACGGACGGTGTTTCCCATCGGCGAAACGGTACACGTGAGAAAAGAGCCTCGATCCCGCGAGCAGTTCATAGGGCAAGACGCCTGGCAAGTAGAGGTCGCAGCGCTCCGGCGCCCCTAAAGGCTTGGTCGAGATCCCCTTCACGATCCTCCACCGCCAGCTCGATTGCGACAGCGACGATCTCGTAGATTCGCCGGAACTGGGATTGGCCATTCATCACCAGGGGGCTGAAATCACATGCCCCCTTTAGGAAAGCCCGGTTTGGGAGCGGAAAGCGCCAACTAAAATGAAGTTTTGTCTCGGCTGAGTGGCTTCGAAAAAAAATGGCATACCTTGGCACCAAATTCGGAAAAATCGGGCTTTAAAGGGTGAACGACTTCGGCTCGATCGAATCCATAAACCCAGAAAATCCAAGACGAACCAAACCATGAAAACTCGAACCTCAAGATGTGCGTTCACGCCCATCGTCATCACCATCATCACGGCGATAGCCATGCTCACCAATCCGGCTGCGGCCAACCCGGAGGACGAACTCGACGCCTTCGCCGCCAATATCGAAGCCCGCTTCAACGGCCGAAGCGTTGGCTTCGGCTACGCGATCTTCAAAGACGGGAACTATGTCCGCGGCGGAGGTGGCGGCCTGCGCGAGAAGACGCAAGCGAAAGACCTCGCGTTCAACCAAAGCACGCAAAAGGACTGCCACAGCATGAGCAAGACGATCACAGCGGCGGCCATGATCAGGGCGCTCCAGCTCAGGAATCTGGATCTGGGAGATACGATTTTTCCGTATTTTCCAAAAGATCTCCAGGACATGGTGCCGGCGAATGGCGATGCCGGAAACATCACCTTCGAGGAGATGCTCGGTCACCGAAGTGGCATCACCGACAGTGCCCGGACGTGGGCGGAACTACGTGTTCTACTCGGCAACTTATCGAATGGCAGTCCGAAAACCTACGATTATTCGAACTGGAATTATGGCATGTGCCGCTTGCTGATTCCATACGTGATGAACCTGGGGTTTTACCGCGATATGGAGGCCAACAATGCGTCGATCCAAACCCTCGACGGCCTGACCGCTGACGCCTACGTCGATTTTGTGCGGGCACAGATCTTGACCCCCGCCGGAGCCACCCAGAACCGGACACGCCCGCCACAGAACCCCACCGCGAGCAACTTCGCTTACCTCTATGATTTCCGCGACGATATCGCCGTCGGGATCATGCCCGACCGCCACTTCGACATCGGATCGGGGGGCTGGGCCCTCTCCGCCCGGGGCTATGGAAAATTCCTCTCCGCATTGGTCGGCGGAAATTTAATCGGGCAAACCGTTGGTTGGAACGGCAACCCTTTCACGAACACCTTGCAGCTGATGAGGGCTCGCGAGCTTGGGATGTTCGCGACGGAGGGTTCCGGCGGGGAGATCTACTATGACCATCGCGGTGGCAATACATGGAGCGGAAACGGGTTTGTGAATTCCGCAGGCGGGCAATCCGTCTGGATGCACTTTCCGTCGAACAACATGGTCGCCGTCGTGCAGATCAACTCGCATAAGAACGACATCAACGGTGCGGGGATCGACCGAAAGCAACACCTTCGCGAAGCCTATGATGAGGTTTATTCCACACCAGCTCCACACTCGTTCAGACACGAGATGAACTTGTTCTGTGGCCGCGGTAGCGATGGTTGGTTTGTCAGCAGGGGCATTAGGGGCAGCGGGTCCCTCAACTCCACAAACTTCGACACTCACCTGGAGACCGGCTGGACCGACGTGCGATTTTACCGCAGTGGCGGTCTCCCGTATGTCCTGTTCTACCAGTCGAACTACAACGAAAATTTCGGGAGGATATTGGTCCGCCAGGTTGGCGTAGACGGCACCCTCGGCAACATTATCTTCAACAGCAACACGGCCCACAAGGGCTGGGACCAGCTAGAGATCTTCCACAAAAACGGAGGGCTGGACACCTTTCTCGTGATGTTCGACAAGAGCGACCGCAAAATCCAAACCTACCGCATTGGTAATGACGGTAAACCGACTGGGCAGGCAATCGCCGACGGAAATTTGTCAGAGGCCTACACGGTGATGGAGATTCTCGAACTCGATGGTGAAGACCACTTGTTCCTCCATCGATCCTTCAACGGAACGACTCGAGTGAGGTCCCTGACCGGCGTCGGCACCATCGGCGAGATCGTCTATGACAAGGTGTGGAACACAGGCTATGATAAATTCGCGTTTTACCGCACGGGGAACGCTAAGACGTTTCTCTTCCGCTACGATTCCGTCGCGGGAAGGGCGAGGACCATCAAGTTCACGCCAACAGTGGCCGGGCTCAACCAGACGACCCAGATTTTCGATGCCGACGATTGGACCAAGGCTTGGACCGCGATGAAATTCTTCCGTATCGACGGGCGAACATACAACTTCCGCTACAATCGTGTCTCGGGATGGGTGCGTATCCAGGAGATCGAAGAGAACGGGTTGTTCGGTAGCAGACTTCCATTGGAAAGCGATGGATGGATGCGCAAGCGCGACGACGACAGAACATTGGGGCTAAGCGGTTGGGATTTGGTAGAGTTCTACGACTCCGACGTCGCGCCGTCCCAGCTGCCACTGCCTGACGGCAATCAAGGTGGTTCCTATAACGGGGGTGACCTCTCACAAGGCAACCTCCCGCCCAATAATCCTAGCCCCGTCGAAATCAAGCCCGCCCGGGTGACGACATCGCTCGTGAGCGGTCTGTTCCAACTTGCTTGGCAGCCGTCGCCCGGAGTTTTGTATGTCGTCGAATCCAGCGAGGACATGGTGGAGTGGCGGCCGATCAACGCCTTCGAAGAAAGAAGCGCCCCTATTCAGTGGCTCACTGACATTGCTCCGGTGGCGGCAGATGGGACGGTCCTACGCCCGCGCGAGTTCTTTCGGGTCCGGACGGTCGAGGCCGCTCCAACAGCAAGCAGCAGACCGGCGGGTCACCCGGGACGGTAACGGTTCCGTGTCGCGGCAAGCACGGGTGTCCTCGGGCGCCCGTGCTCTTCTGGATCTTCAGCCGTAGCTCGAAGTAATTTCGACTCAAAATGATGGCTTTTCCCATCGTCGAATCACTAGCGAGAAGACAAAGCCAATGAACACCTCCCGCATTCAAACCCACTAGCGGTGACCCTACACCCATTTGCGCAAGCACAGCGCCTGCCCCACCATGAGGCCGAAGACTTCAATCCAGTTCTCTTCGAATGCCTTGTGAAGACTGGGACGCTGCAAGTGCTCGGGGAGTGATTTGAAATCTCACAAGAGGCTCGCGGCTTCATCCTAACTACCGCGCGTAACTTTATTCAAAGACTCGCTAAGATAGTTAGCTCGGCTAAAGCGCGTTGGTAGAACAGCTCTCGTTTCCCTGGTCGATCGCCACCGCAATGAGCCTGAGTCAGCAGCAGCCATCCCCATTGACATTGATCTGGACGCGGTCGCCATTTTGCCTGGGTTGGCTGCGGAGACAGAGGCCGCTGCTGTACTTTCCATTCTCGTCGAAGCTGAGATCGAAGTCCTAGAATTTCGCTTTGGAGAGGAGAAGGCCCGACCATTTGGTCTCTGCCCATGGAAATCCATTCGTCGAGAGAGTTGGAGGGGAAGAGGGCATGCAACCTCGGCCCTAAGGAGGGCGGCAGTAAGGGCTAAGATCAGGATTCGAATCCTGAAGGTTAGATCTTGGGACTATTTCAATTTGAGGAAATCAACTTATAACGAAAGATTGAAGGGGGCTGGAGGCGAAGATGGCATTGGCGATGGCGTCTTCAGTTTTGGAGCACTCTCTGTTTCCCGCTCGATCATCGATAACAATATTGCTCTTAATGGAGAGGCTGGGGCTCTTCAAAGGTGGCAGTCATGCCGGCGGCCGACTTTTCGGCACTCTCCTATCCGGACTCGGTTATCAGTGGGCCGGCCTTGCTGCCTGTCTCTGGACCTGCACCGGTTGCGCCCTCATAGCAGTCATCTGCACGGCAGCACTTCCCAGAAACACCACCATAGCTTGAGCTACTTAAGCATTTCCTCAATTGCCCGAGTTAACCAGGCACGTGCAAAATTCCAATGGCGTGCCACGGAACGAGGCGAAATCTCCATGACCTCTGCCGTTTGTTCAATGCTCAATCCCGCAAAAAAACGGAGGTGCACCAACTCACCCAGCTTTGGGTCCTCCTTCTTGAGTTGCTGAATGGCCTCGTCCACCACCAGAATTGTCTCGGGATCCTGCTCACCCGCCAACTCCAGCACATTGATAGCCTCGGGGCGTTGCCCGCTCCCTCGCTTCACGGCATTTCGTGACCGGGCGTAGTTAATTAAAATTCGACGCATTGCCTCGGCCGCTGCCGCAAAGAAGTGAGATCGATTCTTCCAGTCTTTCTCTTCTAGGTGGCCGGCCATTTTCACATAAGCTTCATGCACCAACTCTGTGGGTTGCAAGGTATGATCTGATCTTTCCCTGGAGAGTTGACCTCGGGCAATCTTCCGGAGGTTCTCATAAACACTCGCGATCAAAAGGTCCTTCGCCTCCACTTCGCCTGCATTGACCCCTTGCAACAAAAGAGTCAATTCATGTTGCAACTCACTCCCATCATTTTTTATCGATCTATTCATTCCACAATTTCTTCTTTTAATCGGCCACTCAGCTCCAAATCAAAGGCCATATCCTCACTCCGTTCCTCCTCCTGATGCACTTCCACCGCGATGATGTTATGACCAGGCCTGAGAACACCGGGCTCAATCACAAAAACATGGCTCAGATAACGATCCACACTCTCAACGGGCTCGGAGAATGTATTAAACCTGTCTCTTATACACATCTGACGCTGCCGACGATCTACTCTGTGTAG
>CAJXVQ010000302.1 GCA_913060685.1 uncultured Verrucomicrobiales bacterium | reverse complement strand
GAGATCAGCCTCGGTCTCGTGGGCTCGGAGATGTGTATAAGAGACAGGCTGGTGAAGTGTTTCGATGACGCCCTCAATCTGGTGAAGAGTTCGCTGCAAGGAGGAGCCGGCGGGCGGACCAGCAGCAAGGCGGCTTACCTGCACGGTAGCTTCGGTAGCGGTAAGAGTCACTTCATGGCGATCCTGCACCTGATCCTGTCCGGGAATTCCAACGCCCGCTCCATCCCGGAGCTGGCCGAGGTGATCGCGAAGCATAGCGATTGGATGGAAGGTAAGAAATTCCTGATGGTCCCCTATCACTTGCTGGGAGCGAAGAATTTGGAGTCCGCCATTTTGGGAGGCTACTCGCAATACATCGCACGGACCCACGAGGACGCACCGACACCCTCGGTCTACCTTGCCGAGGGGCTGCTGGCGAACGCCGAGCAACAGCGGGAAAGGCTGGGAGATGCCAAGTTTTTTGAGGTCCTCAATCAAGGCGTGGCCGGCGGGGCTGGTGCTGGCGGCGGCTGGGGGGACATCAGCGCAGCTTGGAATGCGGTGTCCTACACTGAGGCGCTGAAATCGCCACACAACTCGGAGTCTTGTCGCAGGCTCGTAAGAGACTTGGTAGAGACACACTTCCCGGCAATGAAGAATACCGAGGAGTTCGTGGATCTGGAAGACGGGCTGGCTGAAATCAGCAGCCACGCCAAGGAGATCGGCTACGACGCGGTCGTGCTGTTCCTCGACGAACTGGTGCTGTGGTTGGCGACCCATGCCGCAGATCCGGCCTTCGTCACTCGGGAAGGTGACAAAGTGGTCAAGCTGGTGGAGTCGAGCCGGGCCGATCGCGAAATCCCCCTGGTGAGCTATATCGCCCGACAAAGGGATCTGCGTGAACTGATCGGGCAGCACATTCCGGGAGCAGAACGTCTGGCCTTCGCCGATGTCCTGAATCACCACAACGAGCGCTTCGGGCTCATCAAGCTGGAGGACCGAAACCTTCCATCGATTGCCCAGAAGCGAATCCTGCTTCCACTGTCCGATGATGCCAAAGAGCAGATGGATGCCGAGTTTAACCGAACGCAGACCATTCGGGAGGAGGTCATGAGCACCCTGCTCACCCGGACATCGAACCGTGAAGACTTCCGCAAGCTCTACCCCTTCAGCCCCGCGCTAGTGGAAACATTGGTCGCGGTGTCTTCACTTCTCCAACGGGAGCGGACCGCGCTCAAGGTGATGGCAATGCTTCTCTCCGAACAAAAGGAGACCCTGCAACTCGGGCAGATCGTGCCGGTGGGAGATCTCTTCGACCAGGTGTCTCAAGGCGACCAAGCCTTTAGCGATGACATGAAGGTCCACTTCGACAACGCGCACCGCCTTTATCAACAGCACCTCAAACCCCTGCTGGAAAAAGACCATAGTGTCTCTTTTGAAGAGGCCAGGTTGCTGCCTTGGGAAGATTCCAAGCGGACAGCATTGCGTAACGACGACCGGCTGATTAAGACCCTGCTTCTGGCAGCACTCGTACCCGAAGTTGAGGCTCTAAAAAACATGACCCCGCAACGGCTGGCGGCGCTGAACCATGGCTCGATCGCCACTCCCATCCCCGGACAGGAAGCATCGACAGTAATCAACAAATTTAAGCGCTGGATCGCCGGCGGAGTCGGTCAAATAAGAATCCGTGAGGGAGCGGGCCAAACGACCTTGGCAGTTCAGCTTTCCAGTGTGGATACCGAGCAGATCCTCGCCAAGGCGGAGGGTGTCGATAACCGCGGCAACCGGATCACCAAGCTCAAGGAGCTGATCTTTAAAGCACTCGGCCAGGAGAACGAGGAACAGCTCTTCTACACCCACGAATTCAAATGGCGTGGGACACCCCGCCGGGCCGACATCATCTTCGCCAATATCCGGGACCTGCCAACCGATTCCCTGCTCAGCAAGGGCGAAGGCTGGAAGGTGGTGATCGACTATCCTTTCGATGGTCAGGACCACACCGTCCGCGACGACATCGCCAAGATCGAGACCTTCCTGAGTGAGGAAGAGCCAACACGAACGATCTGCTGGCTGCCATCCTTCTTCAATCACGAAACCCTAGAGGCGCTTGGGACTTTCGTTCGTCTGGAGCAAATTCTAAAAGAAAATCAGTTTCCGAGCTACGTCCAGCACCTCACCGAGATTGATCGTGATATTGCACGGAGCCAGCTCGAAACCCATCGGGATCAATTGCGAGGCCAGATTGTCGCCCGCATTGAAATGGCTTACGGCATCCGTGGCGAAGGCGATGACTACCTCGATCAGGCAAACACCCTGGAGCCCGCCGAACACTTCCGAGGTCTCGACCCCGGCGTGAATCTTCAGCCGCCGGCTGCCGCGAATCTTGAACAGGGTTTGCAGGGCTTGCTCGACCAAGCCCTCCGTCAGCAGTTCCCGGCGCACCCGCACTTTGAAGAACGAGTCAGCCTCACTAAGGGGAACGTCGGTAGAGTGCTGGAGACGGTGAAGAACGCAGCCCAGAGTAGCGAACCAAGTGTGCTCGTGGAGACATCCCAACGGAAGCAGATGTCACAAATTGCAAACCCTCTGAAGCTCGGAGAAATGGGTGAGCAGCGTTTTCAGCTAGGACAGCACTGGAAGAATCACTTCAACAAACAGATCGCCCAAGCTTCCGGGGACCTCTCCGTAGGCAAGCTCCGGCAATGGGTCGACCTCCCTGAACCGACAGGCCTCCCGGAAATTCTGCAAGACCTTGTAATCCTGGCCTTTGCGGAGCAGACCAACCGGGTCTTCAAACACCATGGTGGTCCCGCCAACGCCGACCTAGGCACGCTGGAGGACGCGATGACGCTGGAGGAGGTTTCTCTCCCTTCCGAGGCCGACTGGCAGACGGCGGGTGAGCGGGCAAAGGCTATCTTTGGCATCCCGGCCTCACCTCTCCTAAACGCCGCAAATGTGACCGCGGTAGGCGAGTCAGTCCGGGAGCGGGTCAAGGAATGGATTTCACCGGTCCACTCTCTGATCGGCAGACTTGAAGCTTTGCAAAGTAGCCGATTTCAGAACGCAAAATGCACAAGATTGGAAACCACAAGAGAGGCACTCTCGCTCCTCAAGACCTTGGAGGCAGCAGCGGGCAACAGTCTCATCAGCCAACTTGCCACTTATAGCCTTGAAGCGAAGCCTGCAGTGCTGGGCGTTGCCCTCTCCAGTTCCTTAAAGTTGGATCAGGCTCTGGAAATGGCCGACTGGGAAATCTTCGATGGGATCGCTGGACTGACCGATGACCGAAAGGATGCGGCTGATGAGGTCTGGGGTGACCTCCGCGACGCCTTCAACAGCGACGAGTATGCGATAGCGCTGGTGCCCAAATTAAGCGACCTGCGCCAGCGGGCGGTAAAGCTACTGACCAAGTCCGTCCCGCCGCCGATACAGCCGCCGGTACAGCCGCCGGTACAGCCGCCCGTAGAGCCACCGATACAGCCAATCCTCCCCCCAAGCCCTCCGGAACCCCCGGTCAGAATGGCCACCAAACTGAAGGAACTCTATGGTGCCAGCCAAGTAGACGACGATACTCTGCCCGACTGGCTTTCTGATACGGCGAAGACCGACGTGCTGAGCGTACACTGTTTTGGAAGCGACCCGGGTGATTGGAAATCGCTGGTGGTGGTGACGCCTCTCATCGAGGCCCTCATCCGGATGGATGAGGGAGCCAAGGTCGACTTATCGGCAGGGACCCTGAGCCTGCCCAAGTTCTCCAAAGAATTCCAACTTCTGGTAAAACCTGAGCATCTCGATTCCTGATGAGTCTTCTTTCCGACAAGCAGATCCAAGCGCAAGTGTCCGCGATCCGCCGGACGCTGAAGACCGGACCTCAACATTTTGCGATCCGCTCCAGTGGGGCCTGGACGGGCCCTGATCGAATGTTCATAGACGGAGTTGAGCACCTTATCCTCCCCTGCATTTCCGACTTGCAGATCAGGGAAGCGCTACGTCAGGCGGAAATGGAAAACAAACCGTCAGTGCTACTCTGTACGATGGGTGATGAGGTGCTGGGTGATGACGTGGTTGACCGGCTGGCCAAGCGTCGGGTTTTTTCTCCGCAAGTTCGGGAGATGATCGCGGAACTGTTCTCCGTCTCCCCCACCCGGATCGACCCCCGTGTCTTGAAGAGCAAAGTGCTGATGAACGCACTTCTGGATCGTGTACCCTCCGAGGGCTATTCTCCGGTCGCCAGCGGCACGCTCGACGTCCAGACAGCTTGGCTCACGCTCCTCGGGAGAATGATCGGAGAAGCGGTCGAAACGCCAAGCCTAACCAAGCTCCTCGAGTGGTCGCTTTCTGCAGACAAACTCCGGAGTCTCTCCGACATGGAGACCGACTTGAAGTCCGCCTTTATTAACTGGTTTGTCCGTTCCAAGGGGGAGTCGATGCGTTTTATGATGGCCGCAATTGATTCAGGCTTCGGATCAGATCTCGTCCCTTTGGGCGCGGCGCTCGGGCTTGTGTTCGACCCGAAACATCATCGGGATGCCGAGCACCAAACCGCCCGCGGACGGCTGGAGCGATATTTTCAGCACCGCGAGATTGATGCAGAAGGAGCACGGGCCTGGTTTAGGGCCTCTACTGCGATCCTATCGCAAATGAATGACGAGTCGGAGAACTTGGCGCGCCGGGCATTACTCAATCGCTTGGACGAGTTGCTTGCGAAACTCAGCATCTCGGACTCCGCGTGGATTTCGCACCATTCACCTCTGGGACTTGAACAGAGATACCAGCAGGTAGGACAGGCACTGCGGCAGGCTCTCTCCTCTAAGAGTTCGTCCGGGCTGGATGAAGTGCGTGGCGCCATCACCATGATCCGCCGGCATCTTCTCGGCGAAGCGGACACCGAGCGGCTCTCCCGGGTGGAGATGGCCTGTCGTCTGATCCGCTGGATACACACCACCGAGATGCGAGGATCCAAGGAAGCCCTCGATACGATGGTCGTGGATTACCACAGCGACGGAGGCTTCATCGACTGGGCACGTAACCGGCTCAAGGAGACGGATGAGTCCCCGGAGGTTCAGAAAGCCTACGATGCCATCCTAAAGCGCGTCGAAGAGCGGGCCGAGAATTTTGAGGAATCCTTTGCCTTGCAGTTGCAGGATTGGACCCGCAACGAACATCAGTCAAAGCGCTTTACGCTGATCGAGGATGTACTGAGTGAGGTCGTGACGCCGGTCTCCAAACAGCAACCGGTGCTCCTCCTTGTCCTGGATGGGATGAGCGTGGCGGTCTTTCGGCAATTACTACAGGACATCCTGCGCCACGACTGGACTGAAATTATACAAGAAGAAGTCGGACTGCCCTGCCCCGTGCTTGCGACACTCCCCTCTGTGACGTCGATTTCGAGACGGGCTCTTTTCCTGGGTCGGCTGGACCCGGCCACGAATGGGACCGAGGAGGGAGAATTTAAAAAGAACGACTCTCTGTTTCAGGGGAGCGGGAGCCAAGTGCGACCTCAACTCTTCAAGATGGGAGACCTGGCTGACGAGGGCAATGGAGGAATCGCAACGGGTGTCCGCAAAGCCATCGCCGATAAGAAGTGCCGTGTTGTATCCGTGGTGCTCAACGCGATTGATGATCATCTTGATAGTGGCAAGCAGGTGGACTTCGTATGGACCAGGAACACGATCCGAGGTCTCCGGGATCTGCTTAGGCAATCTGCTGATGCGGAACGTCTGGTGATCATGACGAGTGACCACGGCCATATCCTCGACTTCGGGACCAAGCAGGTGACGAGTGCGAAGGACGGGAGGGGTGATCGTTTCCGCTCCGCTGACGGCAAGCTGGAGAAGGGTGAACTCGAATTCGAAGGCTCCCGGGTCAATCAAGGGAACGGGAGCAATCGGATCACCTTGGCGTGCGCTGCTGGCATCCGTTATGGCAAGGGAAAGCGGGGCTACCACGGCGGTGCAAATCCTCAGGAGATGGTTGTGCCGCTCGCCATCCTATCGGACGTCAGGAGTGATGTCCCGGAGGGTTGGACTGAAGTCCCCTCTTATCAGCCTGACTGGTGGAGGATCGATGCCTCGGACACAGCCCCTTCATCTGCGACCAAGGCAAAGCCGGAGAAAGCCGTCGAAGGACTAGACCTCTTCGAACAGGCCGGGACGAATGCTTTGGCCCAGGAGGCTGGCTGGATCGCAAGCTTACTGGAAAGTCCCATCTATCTGGAACAGTCCAAACTTGCCGTTCGGGGAGCTCCGGCAGCGGAACTGATGACGAAGCTCTTACAGGGGCTTGATGGCCGGGGAGGATCTGCCGTCAAGCAAGCGCTGGCCCAAGAGCTTGGAATGCCTTTGTTCCGGGTAGATGGCCTGATACAAAATGTCAGCCGGATCTTGAACGTCGATGGCTACGAAGTGATTGCCTTTGATCGAGCATCCGACACTGTCATCTTGAACGTAGGATTACTCCGCACCCAGTTTGACCTTAACCAATCATGACCATGCTCAGCCCTAAGAAACGACTGGAAGTCCTCGACGCCCTCCGCCGTGGAACCGTGCCCCAAGACGGGTTAGATGTTCTGGCGGTGGGTCTAGATCGCTTTCGGGCACCGATGGATCAAGACCTACAAAGAACCAGCCAAGGAAGCTGTGGATTCAAGGCGATCAGGGGAGAGTATGGCTGCGGAAAGACCTTCTTTTCGCGCTGGCTCCAACAGGAAGCCAGACGGATGAATTTCGCGACCGCCGAGGTTCAGATCTCCGAGACCGAGACTCCCCTGCATAAGCTGGAGACCGTCTATCGACGGATGCTCGAACGGCTTGCGACATCAAGCACTCGTTCGGGAGCATTCCGGGGGATTATTGATAGTTGGTTCTTCGCACTTGAAGAAGATGTTCTGAGCGCCGGCAACATTGACGACAGCGACGAGCAAGCTTTGTTACAAGCGACAAGCGAACTGATGGAGAAGAGGCTCGGGACAATCTCTGACAAGGCACCCAGCTTTTCCGCCGCCCTGCGCGCCTATCGTGAATGTCTTGCCGAGGGAGAAACCGCGATGGCGGAGGGGCTGATCGCCTGGCTGTCCGGGCAGCCGAACGTTGCTGCTGCGGTGAAAAAGAGAGCGAACATCAAGGGGGATGTTGACCACTTCGCAGCGCTCAGTTTCTTACAGGGACTACTTGCGGTGATGAAGGATTCCGGTCATCCGGGTCTACTTCTGGTTCTCGACGAAGTCGAGACGCTTCAAAGGGTGCGTGGAGACATCCGCGAAAAAGCTCTCAATGCTCTCCGCCAACTGATCGACGAACTGGATGCCGGTCGATTTCCCGGCCTGTATCTCGTCATCACGGGAACACCGAGCTTCTTCGATGGTCCTCAAGGTCTAAAAAAGTTGCCGCCACTTGCCCAACGACTGCAGACGGATTTTGATACGGATAGTCAGTTCGACAATCCGAGGGCACCTCAGATTCGGCTGAGTCCGTTTAACTTGGATATGATGATCGAGGTTGGCGGAAAAGTACGCGACCTATTTGCAGACGGATCATCGGCCTCGGAACGTATTAGAAAGGTTGCTGACGATGCACTCATCCGATCTCTTGCAGAGGGGGTCTCCGGATCCCTGGGCGGCAAGACCGGGATCGCTCCACGGATTTTTCTCAAGAAGCTGGTGGCGGATCTCCTAGATCGAATTGAACTCCACGAAGCCTTCGATCCCCGCAAAGATTACCGCCTCACCATCCGGGAAGGTGAACTCAGCACCGAAGAGCGGAATTCCATGCCAGCAAATTCCATTGAAAACATCTCCCTTGAACTTTGAGCGCGTTTGACCAACTCGACCCCTTGGTCCAGCACCACATCGTGAATACGCTGGGATGGCGGGGACTTCGGCCGCTACAGGAAGCGTGTATCGAACCGATCCAGTCCGGGGAGCATTGCCTGCTGCTGGCACCGACAGCTGGAGGCAAGACAGAGGCTGCAACGTTTCCTGTGCTGTCTCGTATTTGCGAGGGTAGCTGGACCGGCCTTAGCGTGATCTACGTCTGCCCGCTAAAAGCCTTACTCAATAATCTTCACCCGAGACTTGAAGAGCTGTCTCTTATACACATCTCCGAGCCCACGAGACCGAGGCTGATCT
>CAJXVQ010000301.1 GCA_913060685.1 uncultured Verrucomicrobiales bacterium | reverse complement strand
ATCAGCCTCGGTCTCGTGGGCTCGGAGATGTGTATAAGAGACAGGCCTTGGAATGTGGCGCTTACCTTGTTTTGGAGCGGTTAAGGAAGGGGCGGGAGTTGACGATTTGGAGGATGAGCTCGCGGGAGGAGTCCTTCTTTTTTGGGAGCTCGGCGACGATCTTATTCACGGTGACCTCGTCGTAGTACTCGAGTCCGCGGCCGGTGGCGTAGCTGATGAGTTTACGGGTCATGTTGGCGGCGAATTTATCCTTACCGGCCATGAGGAGCGCTTTGAGCTCCTGCGGGGTGGAGAAGGTGATGTCGCCGGGGAGGGTGGCGGAGCTGTCGACGGGTTTGCCGTTGGCGTCCTTGGTGCGCCAGCGGCCGATGGCATCGAAGTTTTCGAGCCCGAAGCCGAGGGGGTCGATGCGGGCATGGCAGCTTGCGCATTGGGTGGCTTTGCGGTGGAGATCGAGTTGTTGACGGAAGGTGAGGCCTTGGGCCTTGGTGTCATCGGCGGGGAGTTCGCCGGCGTCAGGTGGCGGAGGGGGAGCGGGATCGCCGAGCATGGCATCAAGGATCCAGACGCCGCGGTGGACGGGGCTGGTGCGCAGCGGGAGAGAGGTGGCGGTGAGGGTGCTGCCCATGCCGAGGATGCCGCCGCGATTTTTGTCGATGAGGGAGACTTTACGCAGTTCGTTTCCGGTGACGGATTCCTTGAGGCCGTAGTGTTTGGCGAGGGTGGCGTTGGCGAAGGTATAGTCGCTGTCGATGAGTTCGGTGAAGGGACGGTTTTGGCGGATGAGGTGGGTGAAGAACTCGACGCTTTCGTAATACATCGAGCGGCGTAGTTCGGGGGTGAAGGTGGGGAAGCGTTTGGGGTCGGGATCGACCTGGTCGATCATTTTGTCGAACTCGAGCCAGCGTCCGGCGAAGTGGCGTGCGAAGTTGGTGAACTTCGGGCTTGCGATCATGCGGAGGGTTTGTGCCCGGAGGACCTTGGGATCGCGGAGTTGGCCGGCGTCGGCGATTTTGAAGAGTTCGCGATCGGGCATGGAGGACCAAAGGAAGTAGGAAAGGCGGGTGGCGAGTTCGAAGTCGTTGAGAGGCCATTCGTCCTTGTCGGACTCGTCGTGTTCGGCGCGAAAGAGAAAGCGGGGATTGATGAGGAGGGCGGTGAGCGGCGCGCGGAGGGATTGCTCGAAATTCCTGCCGGCTTGTTGACCTTTGGCAAAGGCGTTGAGCAGGGGGGCAAGGTCGTCTTTGCTGACGCGGCGGCGGTAGGCGAGGGTGGCGTGGTAGGTGAGGACTTTCCCGGCGGCGGCTTTGGCATCGTTTGGCGATTCCGGAGTGGCAAAGATGACTTTGCTCTTGAGGGTGGGATTGGCGTAGACGGCGGTGACGACTTTCTTGGCGGCGGCGAGGTATTTCTCGAGGAGAGTGGGAGTGGAGAAGAGGGCGTCGGCCATGTTGTCGAAGCCTTCGCCGCCGGCCCCATCGACGGGGAAGTCCTTGGAGGGGTTAAAGGTGACGCCGAAAAGATCTCGGACGGTGTAGTGATATTCGTTACGGTTGAGTCGGCGGAGAGTGACACGACCGGCGCGTTGCGGGATGTTCCCTGACTTGACGCGATCGACGACTTTGGAGAGAGCCTTGATGAGGGTTTCACGCTCGGCATCAGTGGGAAGAACGTCCTCGTCATCGGGCGGCATTTCCTCGTGCTCGACTTGGTCGATGACGTTTTCGAGGAGGCGAAATTTTTTGAATCCGGCATCGAGGCTATCGATGTCGTGGAGGGTGATGCCGCCTTTCTGTTTCTTGGGGCCGTGACAGGAGATGCAGTGTTTCTCGAGGATGGGCTTGATCTGATCCGAAAAATCATCGGCCACAAGGGGCGAAATCAAGAGGGCAATGAGGCCTGTGATGAAAAACGAACGCATTGGTGGAAGATACCTTCTTGAGGAGGGGATTTTGTCATACAAAGTGACCCGAATGGACTGATGCCGGAGAGTTTTAAACCGCGATGAAAAGGAAATCGCTCTTTGGAGGTAGAATGCCTATCTCATTTTTCACTTCGTCCATGTCTCGTTTGCCCGAAACCTCTTTCTTGTTGCTTCTCGCCTTCTTCCTGTCCTCGCCGGCTTTCGCTACTGAGGAAGATCAACCTACATCCGGGGATGCCTGTGTTCTCTTTTATGGGAACTCCATGGTAGAGCGCCTTCTCGAACATGGGGAACTCGAAGCACGACTTCAAATCGCCAAACCATCCTCGGGTTTGAGGATACGCAGCTTTGCCTGGACAGGGGACGAAGTGGGCAACCGCCTCCGGCTTGAGGGCTACGCCAAGCACATGAAAAACCTCATCGCGGAATGGCCCGCCCGGACGCTTGTTTTGGGGTATGGATTCTACGAGTCCTTTGCCGGAACAGAGGGACTGCAAGAATTTGAAGAACACTACCGAATTCACCTCGATCAACTCAGATTAGTTCATCCGGGAGCGAAGGTGATCTTGCTCTCACCCATCGCGAGCGAGGGCGCCTCGGCGGAGCGAAATGCGGACCTTGAGCTCTATACCCAATCCATCAGAAAACTTGCCGCAGACACGAATGCGCAGTTCATCGATCTTTTCAGCGCGACGAGCGATGCATACGCCGCAGCCGGGGTGAAGCTCACGATCAACGGCATTCATCTCAACGAGGAGGGCAATCGGATCGCCGCCAAAGCGATCGCTGATGTCATCTTGGGGAACTCGGAAGTCGATCCAAAGCATTTGCATGAAGTCGCTCTCGCCGCTTCCGCGAAGCACAAGCGCGTCGCAGAGGTGGTGCGCCCCAAGAATGCCGTCGTTTACTTCGGCGTCCGCGCCCGGCCCCAGGAGTATGCCGATGAAATGCCGCGCTATCATAAAATGATCCGTCTCACCGAGGCCGTGGTTCACGATCTTGCCGCGAACCCCGGAAAGAAGTTTTCAGAAATGGCGGTGCCAAAGCTTTCTCCCATGCCCGAAGGGAAAGGCCGTGACGATGGCAAGCGGACGGGAATTATTAAAAGTGTTGCGGAGGCGATGGCCGAATTCGAGGTCGATGGAAATTACGAACTCAGCCTCTTTGCCTCCGAGGAAGAATTCCCCGAGCTCCGCAATCCGGTCCAAATCGCCTTTGATGCCAAAGGCCGCCTCTGGGTGGTCACGATGCCTTCCTTCCCGCACACCGTGCCGGGTCTCACTCCGCCGGACAAAATCCTCATTCTCGAAGACACCAACAACGATGGGAAAGCGGATAAGGTGACCACCTACATGCAAGGTCTTGATGCGCTTGATGGCGTGGCCTTCCATCGCGAAGGCGTCATTATTTCCGAGCAACCGCGACTGTGGATGACCAAGGATACCGATGGTGACGACTTGGTTAACGGCCAGGGCGAACTCCTCCGCGGGATCGATGTTACCGACTCCCACCACGGAGGAATGATCGCCACCGACCCCATGGGCGACGTCATCTTCAGCGATGGCGTCTTCCACCGCTCCCAACTTGAAACTTCCTTCGGAGTGCATCGTGGAATGGATGCCACAACCTACCGCCTCAACTTCGAAACGGGAAAGATCACCACCTTGTGGCAACACACCACGCCAAATCCGTGGAACGTCACTTTTGATCAATGGGGGAACATTTTTCAAACCTATGGAGATGGCGGAGTCTATGATGGCATCGCCTTACCCTGGACACCTTTCGGCTCCTATCATCCCTACAAATACGGAATGATCGCGGGCTACGGAAAAGGTTCCGGAACGGCCATCGTTTCGAGCCCCAATTTTCCCGATGAGTATGATCAAGGGATGGTTTCGGCTTCGTTGCTGGGGCGATATGCCGTCACACTCACCGGCTTCAACTACGAGCAGGGGATGATCAAGCCGGGCGAGCCGGTGACTTTGGTTTCATCGCCCAATGCCGCCTTTCGTCCCGCTGATCTCGAGTTCGGGATGGACGGTGCGCTTTACGTTTCTGACTTCTGCAGCCCCATCATCGGGCATGCCCAGCACCCCATGCGCGACCCGCATTGGGATCATGACTACGGCCGCATTTGGAAGATCGTGCACAAAGGAAAACCTCAGGTGTCTGCAATTCCCAAGATTCCCGGTGCCTCGGTTGGTGAACTTTGTGAGCTCCTCACACACGATCAGGATCTGGTGCGCAAGCATGCCCGTATCGAACTCCGAAAGCATGGTGCCAAGGCAGTGTCAGTCGTCGATCAATGGATTGCCAACTTTGACCGCAAGGAAGAGCGCTTTGATCAGGCCGCGCTCGAAGCAATCTTTGTCCTCGGCGGTCTCGGAGAAGTTCGTCCCGCTCTTCTCGATGAACTTTCGAAGTCGAAGTCCTTTCACTACCGTGCCGCCGTTGCTCTGCTCATCGAGAGACAGGCTGATCAGCTTAAGGATGTCTCGAAACGTCTCTCAGTTCTCGCAACCGATCCACATCCCCGCGTTCAGATTGCCGTGATCAATGCTGTCGCCCAACTGCGACCCACCCATCTGGAACTCGGTGAAGTTCTGAATCTCATTGCGAGTGATCAAAGCATCGTCCAGGAGACTCTGAAGATTCTCGACCAAGGTATTGAACCGGCGAAGGGCCGTAGCGTTCCGGTGCTGGAAGTTGCTCCGAATGCCGAGATGACTCATTGGCTGCAATACAATCCGGACGGTTCGGGCACTCCGATCCTGCACACTTCCAGGAAGTCCTCAGGCGGAGCCTTCCATCTCTACCGCACCTTTGTCGAATCAGAGATCGCGCAACCCGCCATCATCGGAATCAATTCCAAGACGCTCGATGTTACCGTCAACGGCTCGCTCGAGTTCAGTCAGAATTCCTTTTGGAGTGGTGACCAACAAATCCAAGTTGACCTCATCCCCGGGCTCAATGTCATCGAGGTGGAATTGACCAAAGGAAGAATGAACCGGGGTAAAAAGGGCCTTCCCCCGGTCTTCCTCTACGACGCCGTAGGACGGGCGCTCACCAAAGCCAAGTATGTCAATGATCCCAAAATCCTCATGGCTTTGTCGGTTCAATACGACGCCGAGGTCAAAGAGCGGGGGACCGTTCTTCGGGTCCAAGCTGCCGCAGGCCTGCAATTCGCACCGACGAAGTTGAGCGTCGTTGCTGGCACAAAGGTTCGCCTCCTCTTCGTGAACCCCGACATCATGCAGCACAATTTCCTTCTCCTGAAGCCCGGAAGTGTCGCGGAAATTGGAGCGCTCGCCGATAAGATGGCAGCCCAGCCCGGAGCTATCGAAAAGCACTACATCCCCGGGTCGGACAAGGTCTTGGTGAGTTCGAAGCTCGTTGCTCCCCAGTCTGATGAGAAGCTCGTTTTTCAAGCTCCGACGACTCCGGGGGACTATCCTTATATCTGCACCTTCCCCGGCCACTGGCAGGTCATGCAGGGTGTCCTGACCGTCAGAGCGGAGAAACCAAAGAAGCTGGCCTTGCCGACGACTCTGAGTGAGAGCATCACCAAGCAGATGGGCAATGGAGTGGTCTTTGAGACTTCCTCGACTGCGACTGGGTTCAAAAAGCTTGTCCCGCCCGCCAAGCCCACCGGGAACGTCGTTGCGAATCAAAAGACCAATAACGATCCCATCGCGACTCTTACCGATGGGAAATTGGCCCGGGGATTTGGCCCCATTTTTGGCAACGGAGTCAAAGACGGTCTCTACAAAATGGACCTTGGGAAATCGCAGTCAATCGCAGCCATTACGAGCTGGTCTCATCAGATGAGCGGTAAGCGCGGTGCCCAGTCGGTTTTGATTTACGGGAGTAATCATCCTACCGACCCGGGTTGGAATCTTGCCGACCCGAAGCGCTTCCAGGCACTCGGGAAAGTCAGCACCAAAGGAAACAAAATCAAATCCTTCACCGCACTTTCACTTCGCTCGGCCAAGAAGAAGTCACTGGGTCGGTTCCGTTGGATCGTGTGGCAGGTCGCTCCGATCTCCTCGCGTCAGGAAAACACCGCCTTCCAGGAACTCGCCGTTGAGTTTTCGAACGAGAAAGCGGAAGTCACACCCTATGCTCTCACCGCCAATGGGACCACTCTCGCAGCCCCTGCCACTCTAAACCTTGATCCCAAGGGCATCACGATGCTGGCTCCCAATCTCGGAAAATTGAGTGCCGGGATTCGGCCGATCGTGCGGAACTACATGATCCTCTGGTGCCAGGCCAAGCCGGGATCCAGTCAGGTTGAGTGGACGGTGCGAGCCCCTGCCGATGGCATCTACTCAGTCACCGCATCAGTGACGGGAATAGGCTCCCGCTTGATGGCAAACTGCAACGAACAAAAATTAGGGGCAAGCATTTCTGAACCTGGCTGGCACCGCATCGAACTTGGAAACCTCTCTTTGAAAACCGGTGAGAACAAGATCCTCCTTGAGATCGACGCGGTCACGACGAAGGCCGGAACGCGCAGCAAACCTTTTCTTCTAAGCGCGCTGGAGTTGGCAAAACCAGCAGTGCGTAAAACCATTCGAAAGGAAGCCCTCGCGATGCGACAGCAACCGGACTGGTTCAAGGACGCCGGCTACGGACTGATGTTCCAGTGGACCAATCGCGCCACTCCTCCCAAGGGGCCGATTAAGCCGTGGGAAGAGAAGATCAACGACTTTGATCTTGATGGCTTCATTTCTCTCGTAGAGGACTCTGGCGCATCCTACGTGATCTGGTCAGCCACTTGGGGGAACCAATATATTTCCGCCCCGATTAAGTCTCTCGATGCCCTCATCTCCGGCCGCACCACCAAACGAGACCTGCTGGGAGAAATGGCGGATCGACTCCATGAAAGGGGAATTCGACTGATTTTCTACTACCACTACGGCTACGAATGCTATCACTCACAGGATACCGATTGGTTGAAAGCAGCCGGCGGATATGAGGCCGATAAAACCAAGCTCTTCACAAATGTGATGGGAATTATTTCTGAAGTGGGAGCCCGTTATGGCGATAAGCTTGATGGCTGGTGGTTCGATGGTGGAGCAAGATATCTCAACTGCCATTTCGATGGCTCTTCAGCAGACGAGGGAATCTTAACAGCTCCCTTTAAAGACTTCACGGCGGCCGCAAGAAAAGGGAATCCTGAGCGATTGATCGCCTACAATTCGTGGATCAAACCGCTGATCACAGATTATCAGGATTACTACGGTGGCGAGGGCAAGACGGGCTTTAATCCAACTGGCTTAACGAATGGTGTCTTCAACAGTGGACTCCAGAAGGGACTCCAGGCTCATGGCTGCTTTATCCTGGAAGGAAGATGGGGCCACATTGATCTGAATACGCCGATCCCAAAGCCAAAATTCAATGTGAAACAACTGGCGGGGTTCGTGACGAAGGCCCGGCAAAACCACTATCCTCTTTCGATTAATCTGGAAATGTATGAAGATGGGTCTGTTTCACCGGCCTCTCGTGCCCTGTTAAAAGAGCTGAAAATCGCGCTTCGTAAATAATAGAAAGTTCATCGAATGTTTAACTTTCCCTCCAGGCCCCCTCGCCTAACCGGTCCCTGGTATGTCGATGTCCAAAGAGCCGGACGTTACAAGATCACCTTGCGGCAATATCCGGAAGTCGCGGGAAAGCCCGTCATCGCCGGAAAGACCGTCGAGTCCAGAGTCGAGCCCGATAGTAAAGGAGTCGTTTTCGAAATGGACCTCCCTGCTGGAAAGACCCAGCTTCTCACTTACCTCTACAACAAAGCAGGTAAGGCAGGCGGAGCCTGCTTTACCGAAGTCGAACTTCTCGGCACCCCTTCAAATTGAATCACCATGCGCCTCATCCTTCCTCTTTTTTTCGCCGCTGCGGCAGTGCTCCTGCCCGCGGCAAGCAAGCCGAACATCCTTTTTATTCTCACCGATGACCAGGGTTATGGAGACTTGGCCAGTCACGGCCACCCTCTTCTTAAGACACCAAACCTCGATAAGCTCGCTGCCGAAAGCGTGCGCTTTGATAACTTCTACGTCAGCCCATCCTGCTCGCCCACCCGCGCCGCGCTCCTAACCGGGAGGCATGAATTCCGCAGCGGAGTCACCCATACCATCCCTGTCTCTTATACACATCTCCGAGCCCACGAGACCGAGGCTGATCT
>CAJXVQ010000300.1 GCA_913060685.1 uncultured Verrucomicrobiales bacterium | reverse complement strand
TCTACACAGAGTAGATCGTCGGCAGCGTCAGATGTGTATAAGAGACAGACTATCAATGATGAATCAATGGCTTCTCAGGTCTTGAGGGATTTTTTCACGATTCTCCCTGGCCTTATTTCCGGTGATTTACGTTCCCTGAGCGCGCAAAGGAGTCATCTCCGTGAACAGGAGAAATCCTTTAGTCTGAATGGCTGGGAGACGTCAGGACAAATTGTGGAATCGTTCCATCGTCGGCTTCTCTTGTCCTCTGAAATGAGCCGAAACTCAAAACTGCCTGGTGATTTAGTGCTTTTTTCAGCAACTCTCACAGCACATGAAATCGCTGAGTTGTCATGCGCGGCTTCGACCGGGAGCGGAATGCTTAAGAAGCTTGTCGGAATGGAGGAGTCGTTGGCAGATTCCGGCCAACAGGAAGGAGCGAAGGAGAGGGCAGTTCTAAGCGAGAGGTTGTTTGATCAGATTCACGACGCGGTCTTTTTGGAAGTCCTCGAACGCTATGGAATGAGTAAGTATGCTCTGGTTTTTGAGAAAAACAGGCCGCTTTATGAAATCCGCTGCGAAGTGGGGCGCCGCCTACTTTCCCCTGATCTGGTGGACAAAAAAGAGCACCTCGAAACTCTCACACGGTTCCGGTTGCTCTATGGCCCCGAATTTGTGCAGGAGTTTCTCCGGCGCCTTGGTAAGCACGACATTCTTCCCAACTAGAGGAAGAAACGGTCGTCCATGGGATTATCTCCCCGGGTGTGGGTCGCTTCGCCATTGGAGGCCAAGTGCACCAAGGCGTGAAAGACATCCTCCGGATCGCAACTGATCGCGGTGGCCACATCAATCGCGCTGCGACGTGCTGCGGTCAGATGTCCACGCACTTCGTTGAGCAAATCGAGGAACACCGTCGCGGCTGCTTTACCGGCTTCCACACCAGGTTGGTGGTAGGCATTGATGTTTACCAGTGAGGCATAGAACGTCACGGTGCGCTCGAAGAGAGCGATGAGATGGCCCAGCGTCCGGGGCGTCACTTCTTCAATTGAGATCAAAACCGAGTGACGGCCGTTTTCGTATAGCGCGCGACGTGTTCCCCGCAGGAAACCCTGAAGGTAATCGGCCGAGGTATTCTCACCCTCCACGGTGATGGAGTCGCCGGTCCGGCCCTTGCGGACTTCGATGAAGGTCGCGAAGAAATTGTGCAAACCATCGCGCAACTGCTGCACGTAGGCATGTTGGTCGGTCGACCCCTTGTTTCCGTAGACTGCGAGCCCTTGGTTCACGGTGTTTCCGTCAAGGTCCTCGGCTTTCCCGAGTGATTCCATAATGAGCTGCTGGAGATACTTGGAGAAGAGGACGAGGGAATCCTTGTAGGGGAGGACGACCATGTCCTTGTCGCCCTTGCCATTGCCTTCGTGATACCAGGCAAGGGCCAATCGCATTGCCGCGTTGGTTGCCGTATCGGTGGAGCGGGTAAGGTCATCCATTTCCTTGGCTCCTGCGAGCATCTCTTCAAAGTCGATGTCTTGAATGGCCATGGGGACTAATCCGACCGTTGAGAGAATCGAAGTCCGGCCGCCAACCCAATCCTCCATTGGAAAGGTCGTGATGAAGCCTGCCTCGCGAGCAAAGGCATCGAGCTTGGATCCCTCGCCGGTGACGGCGATGGCGTGTTTGGCGAAGTCCAGTCCTGCCTCTTCGTAGGCGTGCTTGGCTTCGATCATGCCATTGCGCGTTTCCGGAGTGCCCCCGGATTTGGAAATCACAATCGCGAGGGTCTTGTTGAGATCTTTGCCAATCTCAGCAATGTCCCGGTCCATGCCTGCCGGGTCGGTGTTATCGAAGAAATAGGGTCGGATTTCATCAAGTTGTCCGAGAGCCGCATTGATGAGCTGGGGCCCCAAAGCAGAGCCGCCGATTCCAATGATCAGGATGTTCTTAAAGACGCCGCCGGAAGGGGGCGCGATTTCGCCGGTCGGGATCATCGAGGCAAATTCCTTGATGGTCTTGATGGGCTCGGTGATTTGGCGTCGGATCTCATCGTTGGGAGCAAGATCGGGATTGCGCAGCCAATAGTGGCCCACCATGCGGCCTTCGTCAGGATTGGCAATTTCGCCAGCTTCAAGGGCGGTCAGATCAGTAAAGGCCTTGTCAATTTTCGGCTGCATTTTCTCCGTGAAGTCATCAGCGATGTCCATTCTGGAAAGGTCGAGGCTGAATCCCAAATCGGGATACCGCAGGAGAGTCTTGGAATATTCTTCGAAGGTCATGGATTTAGTAGGAAAGAATGGAGTGAAGTTTAGAGTGGGAGAGGGCCTCGCGACCGTTCAGGCCGGTCAGCTCGATCAGGAACGAAACGCCGACGATATCGGCATCGAGCGCCTTGAGGAGTTTGATCGAGGCCGCCGCAGTTCCTCCCGTAGCGAGAAGGTCGTCCACGAGAAGGATTTTTTCACCCGGCTTGATTGCGTCAGCGTGGATCTCGACAACATCCTCACCGTATTCCAGGCTGTAAGCCATCTGGTGAGTGGTCCACGGGAGTTTGCCCTTTTTACGAACCGGCACAAATCCGGCTCCGAGAATGTGAGCGACGCCTGCCGCAAAAATGAATCCCCGGGCATCAATGCCCACGACCTTGTCGATCTTCTCGGATCCAGCTGTTTCCGCCAGGAGTTCCAATGAGGTTTTGAAAAGCTCCGGATCTCCCAGAATAGGTGTGATATCCTTGAATAAAATTCCCGGTTTTGGGAAGTCGGGAACATCTCGGATGGCGGCATCAAGGTCGGCGGCAGTGGGCATGCGGAAACTCTAAGCATAAAACGTGCGAGGGGAATCCCTCATCGTTGGAAATTGCCCACCTTTTTGGTTTTCAGCCAAGTCAGGAATGAGGGTGTCTTTAGGCTTCTTCCCGCTTATCTGGTAGGATAACACCGGGATATGGCGTTTACCGAGACGACGAGCACGGGTTGGTTTGGGAGGATTGGATCTTCCCTGAAGGGGATCCTATTCGGGGTTTTCATGATTCTGGGATCTTTGGTGATGCTGGTGTGGAATGAGAGCAATGCTGTCGATGACATCAAGGCCAATGAAGAGCTCGCTGATAAGGTGCTGAGTGTTTCCAGCGAATCGGTGGATGCCGGGAATGAGGGGGGACTGGTGCATCTTAACGGACCGGCCAAGACCGATGGCATCGTGAAGAACGAGGCCTTTGGCATTGAGGAGAATGCGGTTCGGCTTTCTTGGCAGGCGGACATTTATCAGTGGGTCGAGAAAAGCGAATCGAAGACGAAAAAGAAGCTGGGGGGAGGAGAGGAGACGGTGACGACTTATACCTACGAGCAGCAGTGGGTGGGCAAACCGGTTGATTCCTCGGGGTTCAAGGAGGCGGGGCACGCAAATGTTGGCGAGGCGGTCTACCGGAACGGATCTTCGCAGGCGGAGTCGGTGACGGTGGGGGCATTCCAGATACCGACTGGCCTGATTGAGAAGATGTCTTGGTCCGAGCCTTATCCGATCAAGGAACTCCCGACCGAAATGGAGGGAAAAGGAATTCTGAGTGGTGGTGTCTTTCACACGGGAAAACCAGACCAACCGAATGTTGGGGATGAAAAGGTGAGCTTTTCACTGACCCGCCCTGATGATGTGAGTGTCATGGCCGTGCAATCGGGTGAGACATTGACACCCTTCAAGGCTGAGAATGGCAAAGTCCGATTTCTACTGAGTCAGGGATTGTTGAGCGCGGAGGAAATGATCGTGGAGGAGAAGAAGAAGGCCAAGTTTTTAAGATGGATTCTGAGGGGCGGGGGAGTGGCTCTCATGTTCTTTGGTATCATGCTGCTTCTTAAGCCTCTCTCGGTCTTGGCGGATGTCCTTCCGATTTTGGGGAGCTTGGTCGGAGGGGTGAGCGCCGTGATCGCCTTTTTGCTGTCGCTTGGAATCAGTATCGTCGTGATCGCGATCAGCTGGATTACCTTCCGTCCGGTGCTGGGGATTTCCCTCTTGGTGCTTGCGATCGCTTGTTTCTTCCTGATCAAGAAAAAGATGAGGCAAGGAAAAGGTCCCTCTTCCCCGGGCCCTCCGCCTCTGAACTAGTGGCGATCTGAGTGCTGCGAATGAGGAAGCAAGCCAATTGGCTTGCCTTCACTCTTGCCACCGGCGAGGGGGGCAGTCACTTTTGTCAGCCTTCGCAGGTTGGGAATTTCCGGCGAATGATCCAAAAGCACACACGATGAGCGAGCAACAACGAGTCTGTATCTACGATACGACCCTGCGCGATGGAACGCAGGGAGAGGGTTTTTCACTTTCCGGTTTGGACAAGATTCGGATTGCCAAGAGGTTGGATGAATTCGGAGTGGATTACATTGAGGGCGGATGGCCGGGGTCGAATCCCAAGGATATCGAGTTTTTCAAGGCGGCGGCCAAGGAAACCTGGAATCATGCTAAAATCGCGGCCTTCGGCTCGACGCGTCGGGCGGATCTTGCGGTGGAGGATGATCCCCAGGTGCAGTTGTTGATCGATGCGGAGACTCCTGTCATCACGATCTTTGGCAAGAGCTGGGAGCTTCAGGTGACCGAGGTCCTGCGGACGACGGCCGAGGAGAATCAGGCCATGATCCAAGACACCTGCCGCTATCTCAAAGAAGCCGGTCGGGAGGTGGTCTATGATGCCGAGCATTTTTTCGATGGATATAAGGATGGTTCCGATCACGCGATGGCCACGCTGAAGGCAGCGGTCGATGGTGGGGCCGATTGGCTTGTGCTTTGCGATACAAACGGGGGGTGTTTGCCTTCGGAGATTGCGCAAATGAGCCAGGCGGTGAGGGAGGCTTTCCCGGAGGTGCCTCTTGGGATCCACACTCACAACGATTGCGAGCTTGCGGTCGCCAATGCCATCGCTTCGGTGGATGCGGGCGCGACCCAGGTTCAGGGGACGATCAACGGCTATGGCGAACGGACTGGAAATTGCAATTTGACTTCAGTCATTCCAATTCTGGAACTCAAGATGGGTAAGGAGGCGGTGGACGATGTGTCCGGAATGCGCGATCTCTCCTTTTTTGTGGATGATGTTTCGAATAACCAGCACTTCGCGCGGGCGGCCTTCGTTGGAAGGACGGCCTTTTCCCATAAGGGGGGGATGCATGTGAATGCGGTGCAAAAGCTGGCGCGGTCCTACGAACACATCCGCCCGGAGGAGGTGGGAAATGAGCAGCAGATCCTGGTCAGTGAGTTATCCGGGCAATCCAATATTTTGATGAAGGCCGAACAGCTCGGGATTCATCTCGAGAAGGGGAGTGACGAGGCCAAGGCCATTTTGGGTGAGGTCAAAGCTCTGGAACAGGCCGGCTATTCCTTCGAAGCGGCGGGCGGTTCTCTGGAATTGTTAATTCGCCGCACTCTCGGGGAATGCCCGCGTGCATGGACTCTCCACGAATACCAATGTTCGTTTCGTAAGTATAAGGACGGTCATGCTCCCGTTTGCGAAGCTTCGGTGAAGCTCAATGTCGGAGATAAGATGAATCATACTATTTCGGCCGGGCATGGTGTCGTGAATGCTCTTGATGGAGCGTTGCGAAAAGCCCTCCAGCCGTTCTTCCCCGATTTGGAGAAGATCCAGTTGATCGACTACAAGGTCCGAATCATTGACGGGGAAGAGGCGACGGCGGCCAAGACCCGTGTTTTGATTGTCCAGACCGACGGTGAGACCACTTGGGGCACCGTTGGGGTTTCAGACAGCATCATTGAGGCCAGTTGGATCGCTCTGACCGATGGTCTCGATCTCTTTCTCCAAAAAAGATCGGACTAATATCCGATTTTCAGCTTGTCGTGTGGAGGTAGGGTCGTCACTTTCGGAGAAGGTTCATAAATATACACCTACGAACCATCCGTTCCGCAAGGAACACCAAAGGTTGCTCCGGTAACCCGGTCAGGCTCAATAGGGTCTGACTAAATTTACAACCCGTCCGAAAATACTGGAGAAATCCAGCGGATGTTGGGATTTCAAAAAAAGCGGTCGTTCATGTCATGGAACGGCCGCTTTTTTGTTCACCGTCGATCCTGAAATTTAGGGGAACCCTGTGCTTGTGTTGTGAGACAGATTGAGCAGAATCGCGGACTTCCCGCAAATGGGAATAAAACCGAAAAAACACAATTATATATGAGTGAAAGTGATCAGGTAAACAGGAAACGGCTTCTCTGGGCTGGCTTCGTCGCCATTTTGGCGGCTGGTGTTGGCTTTGGAATCCGTGGAGGGATTTTTGCAAATTGGGCGGCCGACTTCGGCTTCTCCGGTGCTCAACTTGGTGCCATCGGCGGCGCTGGTTTCACCGGGTTTTGTTTTGGAATTATGATCGGCGGTTTGGTTGTCGATCGGATTGGTTATGGGAAACTCGTTTTCGTCGCGTTTCTCTGCCACGTTCTTTCCGCTTTTGTGGCGTTTGGAGCAACCGAGGGACAGGACGCTTCTACCGCTTACCAGCTTCTTTGGTGGGGGATGTTTATCTTCGCTTTCGCGAATGGTACTCTCGAGGCCGTCGCTAATCCTCTCGTTTCGACTCTTTTCCCCGAGAACCGGACTCACTACCTTAACATTCTTCACGCTTCATGGCCGCTCGGCATGATTCTTGGGGGAATGATCGGTTGGTTCCTTGGCACCGGTGAGTCTGCGCTTGGGTGGAAAGAGCAGCTCGCGTTCTACCTTATCCCAACTCTGATCTACGGAGTGATGTTCATGGGGCAGAAGTTTCCCAAGTCTGAAGCTTCCGAGAAAGGTCTCGGAATGGGCGACATGCTGAAAGACGTTGGATTGTTGGGCGGCGCTGTCGTTTCCTTCATGCTTTATCTTTTCTTCAAGGGGTTTCTTGCCCCGTTCTTCGCAGCTGATTCGAGCATGCCTCTGATTCTTGCTTTGGTCGTCGGTCTCGGCACCTTGTTCTGGATCGGTAAGGCGACTTCGTTTGCGGTCGGCCACTGGCTTATTTTTGTTCTCTTCATTACCCACGGACTTGTTGGTGCGGTTGAGCTGGGAACGGATGGATGGATGCAGAACATCACCGGGGCTATTCTCTCCGAGAAAGAAGGCAAGATCCTCTTTGTGATCACCTCCTTGGGGATGTTTCTTCTCCGATTCTGCGCTCACTTTATCGAGAAAAAGTTGGGACTGAACCCGATTGGCCTTCTCTTCGTGAGTGCCGTGATTGCTTGCCTCGGGCTTAATGCCGTGGCTGCGATTCAGTCCTTTGGACCTGCAATTGGGGCAGTTTTGCTTTACTCGATCGGTAAAACCTTCTTCTGGCCAACCATGCTCGCAGTGGTGGGTGACCGCTTCCCTGCGACCGGCGCCATCGCAATGAGTCTGATGGGCGGTATCGGAATGATGTCAGCGGGATTGATTGGATCGGCTGGATTGGGCTATTTCAAGGATCGCTACGCCGCTGAAGAGTTGCAGTCTGTTGATAAGGAGCTCTATGCCGAATGGAAAGGTGAGGGCGCTTCAAGTGAGTTCCTGGGATTTGACGGTGTGCAGCCGATCGACCCCAAGCGTTTGGAGGATGTTAAAAAACTCGCTGCTGACGAGCGAAGCGAAGTTGAGCAGACTGTCGTCGATGCCGACATCCGTGGAAACCGGAGCACTCTCAAGACCGACTCTCTCATCCCGGCGGCGATGGCTGTCATCTATCTCTTTTTGATCTTCTACTTCCGTGGGAGCGGAGGATATAAGGCCGTCCGGATTGACGAAAATGAGACTCTGACCAGGGGAGACGCAGCTGGAACGGCTGAGTCATAAGCTCTTCAAATTAAATAAGCTCTCAAAACGGCGGTCTTCAGACCGCCGTTTTTTTGTCCCCGGTTAAAGCTGTTTTTCGATCTTTCAAATAATTTTAGTTTGATTTTTTTTGGGAAAACCCTAGACAAACCAATCTTCCTCGAGGCACACGACTGCCGTGCGAGGGAATGCGCCTCGCGCTCACAACCCATGAACCTACTCCCAAAACTCCCCTTAATCGGTATTGCATGCAGTCTTGTCCTCTCCAGTTGCAGTGATCTTGATTCCACGGCCTTCAAATCCCAGACCGGCGGAATCCACACCCGAAGCATCTCCAAATCCTTTGTTGCTTCCAAGGTTCGCTCAACCAGAACCTGTCTCTTATACACATCTGACGCTGCCGACGATCTACTCTGTGTA
>CAJXVQ010000299.1 GCA_913060685.1 uncultured Verrucomicrobiales bacterium | reverse complement strand
GAGATCAGCCTCGGTCTCGTGGGCTCGGAGATGTGTATAAGAGACAGCCACCGAAGTCGCCCGCGATTTCGACAAAGGACTCCAGCTGATCAAGGACGCCGGCTTCACCCGCCTCTCCCGTTTCGAAAAGCGCCGATGTCGCGAAGTGAACATCACAACGGATTGATCAAAGCTCCCGCCAGCCCACTGACTTCTCCAGGACAAAGCTTCCAAAAGAGAGCTCGAGTAAACCGCGTATTGCGACCGCCACCCTCTACTCCTTGATCACAAACGCTTTACCACCCCCGTTGGTATGGAGCCTCGATTGCCGCACATTCTTCCGTTTGAAATCTCCCCGATAGCATGTGGTCACCTACGCCGAAAAAACGCCTTTTGAACAATCCAGACCATGCGCTTGCGAATTCTCACATCAGCTCCAACCTTCGGAATGACGCGAACGCTCGCCTTGGTCTTCCCGCACCAACTTTTTCAGTCGCACCCTGCTCTCTCTGACGGACGCCCCATCCTCCTGCTCGAGGATCCGCTTTTCTTCGGCACTGACTCGGAGCAACCTCTCGCCTTCCACGCCAAGAAGCTCATTCTCCATCGCGCCAGTATGAAACGCTGGGCTGATGGTCATGAAAATCTCACCTACCTTGAACTCCCTGAGAATCCCACTCGCACCGATTTGCTCCTTGAGGATCATGTTCCTATCGATATCGAGACCCTCGTCTACGTCGACACCGTTGATTACCTCATCGAGCGCCGCCTTCAGCGCTTCGCCGAAAAGCGCGATCTGAAGCTGGAAAAGCTCCCCTCCCCCATGTTCCTCACGCCGGACGACTGGATGGGAGAAGTCATAGACGGCATGAAGAAGCCCTTCATGAAGACCTTTTACGAGGCCCAGCGGAAGCGCCTGAACCTCCTTCTCGAATCAGATGGCACCCCTCTCGGTGGAAAATGGTCCTACGACGCCGATAACCGCAAAAAACTCCCCAAAAAACAAGCGGTCCCCGAACCCTACTCGCCCGGCTTGCATGATGAGGTGAAAGCCGCCCGCAAGTGGGTCGCGGAACGTTTCCCCGATGCTCCCGGCTCGCGCGAAAATTTCACCTACCCTTCCAGTCGACGCGAAGCACTTTCCGCCATGTCACTCTTCTTTAAGGAACGCTTCGAACTCTTCGGTGACTATGAGGATGCCATCTCGACCCGCGTCCGGGTGATGTTTCATTCCGTCCTCACCCCGCCTCTTAATATCGGCCTCATCACCCCCGCTGAGATCGTAGAGGCAGCCATGGAAGCATCGGAAAAAAATCCCAACATCCCGCTTAATTCGCTCGAGGGCTTCATCCGTCAAATCATCGGATGGCGCGAGTTCATGCGTATCATCTACCTCCGACACGGCGTGATGGAGCGGAAAGAAAACTTCTGGAACTTCACCCGTGAAATGCCGGCGGCCTTCTACGATGGCACCACCGGGATCGAACCCATCGACCACACCATCCACGCTCTTTTGGAGGA
Source organism: uncultured Verrucomicrobiales bacterium (assembly GCA_913060685.1). Classification (GTDB taxonomy): domain Bacteria; phylum Verrucomicrobiota; class Verrucomicrobiia; order Verrucomicrobiales; family Akkermansiaceae; genus SW10. The sequence continues at coordinate 6,671 of CAJXVQ010000299.1, read as the reverse complement.
CGGCTACACCCACCACATCGAGCGACTTATGGTCCTCGGCAACTTCATGCTTCTCTGCCGCATCCACCCTGATGCCGTTTACAAATGGTTCATGGAACTCTTCATCGACGCCTACGACTGGGTCATGGTTCCCAATGTTTACGGGATGTCACAGTTCGCCGATGGCGGGGTCTACTCCACAAAGCCCTACATCTCCGGCTCGAACTACATTCGCAAAATGTCCGACTTCCCCAAAGGAGATTGGTGCGAAGTCTGGGACGGCCTTTACTGGACCTTCATCGAGGATCACCGCGACTTCTTCGCAGCGCAATATCGCCTCGCCATGATGGTCCGCCTTCTCGACAAGATGCCCGACGAAAAGCGGGAAACCCATCGCAAGAATGCCGATGAATTTTTCGCCAGGCATTTTGGGAAATGAGAAATCAAAGAGAGCAACGCTGTTGGCTCCGAAAGTGCCATCGACGATGAGGTAACCACGCTCTTCATCGGCGAAGAGAGTTGCTCCGGGATTGGGAGGCTTTGATTCTTTGTCCCGCTACAAGACCTCGCAATCGATCTCAAAAATGCTTAGGCTTGGGCGATGAAAATGCTCACAGTCCTTTTTCTCTTTTGGAGTATCGCTTGGGAATCAAAGGCAAGCCCTTCTCTCGAGGACCGCGGTGTTAAGATCCTTTCCGAAGTCTTGTCTCAGAAATGGGCCCGTAAATTAGAGGGAGTAACTTTGGGCGAAACCAGGCTCGTGGAAGAGAAACCCGATCTCGCGATTCGCTATAATCTCCCTCCTGTTTGGTTTGCCAAAATCGAGCAAGGAGGCAAACCAATCGGTCACTTAATGTGGGACAGCACGGGCGAGGGGCGACTTGTTGAATTCGCCCTCGATGTCGATCTGACATTCAAGGGTGAATCCGTGGTCGCCATTCCCGGCGTTCCAGCCTTCCAACAATTCCCAATCAAGATCGGGGAAGAGGAGTTGATAGCTTCGGGATGTGTCCCCACCTCTGCGGCCAGCCTGGTGTCTTATTGGGCCGAAAAAAAATATCCTGAATGGACAAATGGAAATGACGATCTCGAGGCGATCACGAAGCGTTTACGGGCCAGACTTAACATGACGCCCTACCCTGACGTGGACGGCTTCACCGAGAACGGCATGGCTTTGGCTGGAGCATCCCCGGTGACTCTGGCCCGGGCAATCAAGGCTGATGCGGCAGCTCATCATGTCGCGGTCAATTGCGAGATCGGCCGCTTCTCTCTGGGAGCATTCAAGAAAGAAATCGAAGCCTCAAGACCCGCCCTCGTCTCATGTCGGATTAGGGTTCCCCATAAGCCTCACCTCTCCTGGGGACACGAGGTGGCCGCCGTGGGCTGGGCTCTCATTGATGAAGTTGAGCTGATAGGCGTTCTGGATAACTTCTTCCCGACCGAACATCCGGAAACCATTCGCTGGATCCGGAAGGATGCTTTTGACTCAATCATTACCATCAAGCCTAAGGAGAAAGAATAACTCTAGACATCCGCCCAATCAATCCAATCGGCATCGGTGAGCACTTCGCCCACGATTGGAACCGGGCAAAGCTCTTCCAGCATCATCCGGTTGGTCGTCGCTGCGACATCGCGCTCCGCTTCGAGATGATTGAGAACCACTCCGGCGCACTCAAGACCGGCTGCTTGAATCGCCTTGACCGTGAGGAGGGTGTGATTGAGCGTCCCGAGCCAATTGGCCGCAACCACCAGGATCGGAAACCCAAGCGCGCCCGCAAATTCCGGAAACGCGAAGTCCTCCCCCATCGGGACTTCCCAGCCACCCACGCCCTCGACCAAGGTGAATTCGTGAAGATCTCGTACTTCGTGAATATGCTTCACCATCGCATCGAGTTCCAAGGGATTCCCCTCGATCCGCGCCGCCACCACGGGCGCCACCGGCGTACGGTACCACCAGGGATTCACGACATCGAGATCGAGCGTACCTCCATTGGCTTCCCAGAGTTTTTCGGCATCTTCGCGGGATCCGCTCAGCACCGGCTTCAATCCCACCGCGGAGGTGCCTTTTTTGCGCAACTCCTCAATAATAAGAGCCGAGATCCAGGTCTTGCCGATCCCGGTATCAGTCCCCGTCACAAGGAGGCCATTCAGCTGATCGAGCTTCATGGCTGCAGCTGTTCTTTCACAACTTCCGTGAATGGGTTCTGATTCTGATCTCCCTCAAGGTGGAGATTGATCAGATACCTAATCGCGATCGCCAGAGCCAGAGCGGCGATCTTCACCGTCCAGTTCCTCAGGAGCCATTTCTTCATTTGTTTCACCATGGGTCAGAAAGATATCGTCTAGTTTTTCGCGGAATTCGTCTTCAGAAAGATTGCGGTAAATTTTGCCTTCGACCACGATCGAAATCGCGCCCGTTTCTTCGCTGACAATAATGGCAACGGCATCAGTATCCTCGCTGATCCCGAAGCCCGCGCGATGCCTCAGTCCCAGCGAGCGATCCGACAGTTCTTTTTGGCTCACCGGGAAGATGCAGGACGCAGAAGCAATCCTTTCCTTCTTCAAAATGAGCCCGCCGTCATGGAGGGCTGTTTTGGGGTGAAAAATCGTGGCCACCAACTCGACCGAAAAGGCGCTATCAATCGTCACTCCGGTGCTTTCATACTCCCCAAGATCAATGGCACGCTCGATCGCAAAAAGAGCCCCGAACCTCTTCTTGGAAAGCTTCACCACCGACTCGGTCAGAGTTTCCAGAAAGACTTTTTGCTGGGATGTTGAAAAAGAAAAAAGACTGGCGCTTCCGAGCCGGGCCAAGCCGTTTCTAAGCTCAGGCTGAAAAACAATGAGGAGCGCAAAAGCCAGAATCGCAGCCGCGCTTTTGATGATCCACTCAATCACCTTGAGTTCAAGAATCTGGGAGGTCAGCGTGAGTAGAATCACAACCACCGTCAGGCCCACTAAAATACGGGCACCCCGGGTCGCGCGAAAGACCCGGTAAATCTGATAAATCAGGATCCAGAGCACCAGGGTTTCAACCCCGGCACGCCAGTTTCCTTTGAGAAATTCGATCAGATTCACAATAACAAGTAAGGAGAGGTCGGCTATTTGCCCTTCAACTTGACCGCCATTTCAGGCGTGACGATAAAGTTCAGCGTTCCCGAAGCCTTGGGCTTGGCACCATCTTCGATTTGATATTCGAGAGGTTTTAGGGGCTTCATGCCATCCACCTCGGACATCAAATAAATCCGCAGCGTGATCGGCGCCTTCGGATCGCCTCCCGGGATATCCTTGATGGAAAACTGCATCTCGTTGAGACCATCCTTCGCACCCCCGATAATCACATCAGCCCGCTTGGTATTCTGGAAGAGATGGGGCGACGTCTTATTAACCAATAACTTTACTTCCCGTCCGGGGCAGTAGACGTAGGCCTTGGCGATATATTTGACCGGCCCACGGATGGCAATTGGGGCCGGCTCGACCACCCCGCTGGGCTGAAAGTCCTTGCCCTTCAAAAAAGTCTTATCACCGGCTTGCAACTGCTTTCTCACATCGGGCAGGGCTCCCAGGTTCACAAACTCCCCACCATGATATTTCCAACTCTGGCCATCCTTCTCGTAGGAAATGACAAAAAGGTTGTCAGTTGGGTCTCCCCCAATGCCAAAGTCAACTTTGCCAAAATACACCGTCTTGGCCGTCTTCCCCTGTATCCTGACCGACATCGCCTTCAAATTTGCGATACTCGGTGGTGCCACCGGCGCTGCAAATATCGCATTGGGAAAAGGGCGGCGCTCACTCCAGAGTCGATTGCGCACATTAATTTGCTTTGTTTGCGATGTGAACCGCTTCCACTTCACGGCATCTTTTTTCACCATGGCTGTGCGCCAGCTGTCGTAAATCGTGCGAAGATGCCCTACCAACTGGGCGGCACCCATTTCCTGGGAGCGGGCGGGAGAGACCATTGCAAGCATCCCGAGAACCAAAATCAGTCGTTTCATGGAGAAACTATGGACAATTGCACCCACATTTGGAAAAGCTTTTCTACGCTAACGTAAGTTTGCGGCCCAGACGTCCATGAACAATCTCCCAAAGTCACCCATGATTGGTGAAGCCCGGAACAAGGAACTCCTTTCCTCCGCGACCACCTACGTCTACCGCCAGACACCTTCCGGTGACCTGCACGCGCACTTCTTCTTCCCTCCCGATTTCAATTATTTGGAAGACCGGGCCCCCTCCATCATCTTTTTCCATGGCGGGCTTTGGGATATTTCCGCACCCACCCAGTTTATTCCCCACTGCCATCACTTCGCCTCGCGGGGGATGGTCGCGGTCACCGTGGAGTATCGCACCAAGGCTCTTTTCGAGGGAACTCCGGAAGAAGCCATCTCAGACGCCAAGGAAGCGCTTGCTTTCTTCAAATACCACGCAGCCAGCATGGGAATGGATGCGGACCGGATAGTTGCAGTTGGAGCCAGCGCCGGCGCCAACGCCGTCCTTTCAGCCGCCCTCCATCCCCACGATAAAACCTTGGGCCCCTCGCCCCGGCCATGCGCCATGATCCTCTTTGGCCCGATCAGCGACACCTCGACCAGCGGAATCGGCAACGAACTTTTCGCCACATCCAAGGACGGCAAGTTTCACAGCCCCAGCTATCACCTTCCGCAAAAAGCACTCCCTCCCTGCCTCATCTTCCATGGCAAGGCCGACCGCGTTGTCCCGTTCGACCAGTCCGAGCGTTTTGCGAAGAGATACCGCAAACGGCGCAACAAATGTGAACTCATGGAGTTTAAAAATGCCGGTCACACTTTCTTCAATTACAATTCCGACGGCAATAATTATGAGATTACCCTCAGGTCGTCCGACCAATTCCTCGTTGATTTGGGGATCCTCGAGCCGGATCCTCTCGCCGATATCATGCACTGATCTTGCACGCCTGAGATTTGCTGCCATGATGCTTCACCCATGAGCGAGCTCAAGTTTTCCCCCATCCCCGAGATCGTTGCCGAACTCAAGGCCGGACGCCTTGTCATCGTCGCCGACGATCCCGGACGCGAGAATGAAGCCGATCTGATCGGCGCCGCTTCTCTCATCACGCCGGAGTCCATCGCCTTCATGGCAAACCACGGCCGCGGCCTCATCTGCACCCCCATTCTCCCCGATCGTGCCAAGGCCCTCGATCTCCCCCCCATGACTCCCAAAAACCGGGAATCTCATAAAACCGCTTTCACCATCACCATCGATGCCGCCGAGGGCATCACCACCGGAATCTCGGCAATCGACCGCGCCCGCACCATCAGGCTCCTCGCCGACCCTGACACCGACGCCAGCGCATTCGTCCAACCCGGACACATTTTTCCTCTCGAAGCGATGGAGGCCGGAGTCCTTCGCCGGGCCGGCCATACCGAAGCTGCCGTCGATCTCGCCCGCCTCGCCGGGCTCCCACCCGCCGGAGTCATCTGCGAAATCATGCACGAGGATGGCACCATGGGCCGAGTTGGGGACTTGGGCGAGTATCAGGAAAAACACGGACTCAAATCCTGTACCATTGCCCAACTCATCGAATACCGTCGTCGCTCCGAACGACTCATCTCCCGCGAGGAGGTCATCTCAATGCCCACTGATTTTGGAGACTTCGATTGCTATCTCTACCAAGTCAGCACTGACAACTCCGAGCACCTCGCCCTCGTTCGTGGAGAAATTGACCCCAACGTCCCGATCAGCGTCCGCGTCCACTCCGAGTGCCTTACCGGTGATGTTTTTGGCTCACGCCGCTGTGACTGCGGAGGACAACTCCACACTGCCATGGAACAGATTGCCAAAGACGGCGGTGTTCTCCTCTACCTTCGTCAGGAGGGTCGTGGCATTGGCCTCGCCGCCAAAATCCATGCCTATAAACTGCAGGAGCAGGGATTCGATACCATCGAAGCGAACGAAAAACTCGGCTACGGCTCAGACCTCCGTGACTACGGCATGGGCGCCCAAATGCTCTACGACCTTGGCGTTCGCAAAATTCGACTCCTTACCAATAACCCCAAAAAAGTCATCGGACTTGAGGGCTACGGACTTGAAATTGTCGAGCAAGTTCCCATCAGCCTTCCCTCAAATCCTCACAACGAGAAGTATCTCGAAACGAAGCGAACCCGCATGGGGCATCACCTCTGATTGACAAATCAAACTTTCAAACTATATCCCCACCCACATGTCGGCCATCATTCCACCCAAACCACGCGTCCCCACCGGGGGGAAGCTGCGTATCGCAATCGTTGCGGCTAAATTCAACCAGGAATACACCGACGCCCTCGTCGAGAATGCCGTCCAGGAAATCGATACCTTTTCCGAAAATGCCAGGATCGACCTCGTGCGCGTTCCCGGAGCATTTGAAATCCCTGTCATTTGCAAGGCCCTCATCGAAGAAGAGAAGCCCGATTGCATCATCGCGCTGGGCTGTATCATCCGCGGAGGCACCGGCCACGCCGACCTGGTCGCCACCTCCGTGACCGAAGCCCTCATGAAACTTGCTCTTGAAAAGACAATTCCCATCATTCACGAGGTCCTGCTCGTGGAAGATAAGAAGCAAGCTTATGCCCGCTGCATCGGAAAACAACTCAACCGAGGCCGCGAAGCCGCTCGTAGTGCCCTCGACCTGTCTCTTATACACATCTGACGCTGCCGACGGTCTACTCTGTGTAGATCTC
>CAJXVQ010000298.1 GCA_913060685.1 uncultured Verrucomicrobiales bacterium | reverse complement strand
GGCTCGGAGATGTGTATAAGAGACAGCTCATTTACTGAGGGAGTTTTATGAGTCTCTGCCATTTGATCTCACTGAGGCACAAAAGCGGAGCGTGAAGGAAATCATTGCCGATATGCGGATAAAGCGGCCCATGAATCGTCTGCTTCAAGGCGATGTCGGAAGTGGCAAAACCTTTGTCGCGATGTGCGCGATGTTGCTTGCGGTTGATTCCGGATGTCAGGCCGCTTTGATGGCTCCCACCCAGATTCTGGCGGAACAACACTACCTGACATTTACGAAGTGGCTGGCGCCTCTTGGGCTCAAAGTGGGACTGGCGACGGCGGGGAGGCGCGAGGAGATTCAAGATGCCCGGATCATCATTGGCACTCACGCGCTTCTCTATGACAAGGTTGAGTTCGATGATCTCGGGCTGGTCGTGATCGATGAACAGCATAAATTTGGAGTGGCCCAACGTGGGAAACTCATCCAACGAGGCATCATGCCCGATGTGCTTGTGATGACAGCCACGCCGATTCCAAGGACCCTGACCTTAACTCTCTACGGCGACCTTGATGTCTCCATCCTCGATGAACTTCCCGCCGGAAGAGGGAAGATCATTTCCGGGGTGCGAGTGAAGCCGAAGGTCTCGGAGATGACCAGGTTTCTGACTGAACAACTGGAAGAGGGACGACAGGTTTACTTGGTCTATCCTCTGGTGGAGGAAAGTGAATCGGTCAAGGCGACTTCGGTGATTGAAGCCCACCCGAAATGGCAGAAGCGCTTCAAACACTTCGAGGTGGAATTGCTGCACGGCAAGATGCCGCCAGAAGAAAAGGACGCGGCGATGACCCGGTTTCGCGATGGCAAGTCCGAGGTGTTGGTGGCCACCACCGTGATTGAGGTTGGCGTTGATGTTCCGAATGCCAACGTCATGGTGATTTTTAATGCCGAGCGATTTGGTCTCGCACAGCTCCATCAACTTCGGGGCCGGATCGGTCGGGGCGAGCATAAGAGCTACTGCATTCTTGAGACCGATGGTAAAAACCCCGAAGCCCTCGAGAAGTTGAACATTCTGGCAGGAACTCTCGACGGGTTCAAAATCGCTGAGGAGGATTTAAGGATAAGAGGCCCGGGTGAAGTCCTGGGGAAACGACAAAGCGGAGTGGGGGAATTGCGCTTTGTGGAATACCTCGCCGACACGTCACTCATTCGGGAAGCCCGCGAAGTTGCCGAGGAGGTTTTGCGTGAGGATCCGGGTCTGGAAAAACACCCATATTTGAAGGATTGGTTGATGGCCCAGGCGAAGGTCGAGCCATCTTAGGGGCAATTGGATTTAGGAGGCGACACAATCACTCTCGTGTTTCTTCCAGTGCCTGAAGAGTTCGGACCATTTCGGAACAACGATCTCGAAACAAGCCAGGGATTCCCACCTTGGGACCCAGCCCCCAATTGGCCTCGTCGTAGTGAAACCATGCGAGATTGAGCGTGTAGAATGGATCTAATCGTGGGTCCCTGGAATCCAGGTAGAGATCGCTGAAAATTTCGAGAGTCTCATGGAAATCTTTGGAACCAACAAGATACTCCTCTGCGAGCCCTCTCAGATAACAAAGGAATGCGTCATGTTCGGACGGCAACTCCCGTCCAAGATCTTTGAGAGCCTTACGATGCCATTCCCGGAGGACAAAGAGATTTCCCTCCTGATCCAACCCTGCGAGAATTCGAATCGCCGGTCCATCGTGCCCGGCTTCCAAGAGGCCAAATGCCCAGCGGGAGTAATCAATGAGATTCTTAAAGGGGTAGGTGCCCGCTGCCACTCCGGTCCAGAACGAAGGCATTGAGTCTGGATCGTTCATTTTTTTATGATGGTGGGGGGCCTTTAGGATGTGAGGTCATTCCTGAATTAACTCTCCACGAATCCGAATAATACGCCACTGTTCGCCGAGCTCTAGATCGAAGATGAGCTTCCAGGTTTGGGTGTCTCCGAAACTTTTCCCTGCTGCAAATTTAATTTCGGTGGTTCGGGTGACCTGAGCTTCTGAATCGCTGATCATGAGAGATCTGTCCAGTTCGGTGAATTCGCGGAGGGTTGTCACCGAGTGTATGAAATCGAGTCGGCTAAAGATGCTGTCGTAACCGATCTCACCTTCAGGGAGAGGAGCCTCTCCTTGAAAATCGACGGTTTCAGCCATCACCTCCCGAATGGCATCGTGAACCTCGGATCTCTGTCGGAAGTTGAGTTTGCTATACTCGACAGCCTCGATCAATTGATCGACGACACCATTGATTTTTTGTTCAGGTTGGTTGGCATGCCAACGATAGCCGCTGATAAGGGCTGCGGCTAAGAGCACGCCGAGAACAATCCATTTCTTCATCGATTCGGAGCAAGCTGGAAAGTGAATCCCTTGAGGTATTCGGTTTCAGGGAGAGTTGCGATGATCGGGTGGTCGAGGCGTTGCGAGTGGCTATCGAGCAGGCGCAGGGTTCGTTTGCCGTCGACCGCAGCGCTCCGGACACTTTCAAGGAAGAGTTCGCGAGTCGCGTGGTGCGAACAACAAAAGGTGGCAAGAATACCGCTGGGATTGAGCATGTTGAGGGCACGGAGATGGATCTCCTTGTAACCACGCATGGCGTCTTTTACGGTCTTTTTATTTCGGGTGAAGGAAGGGGGATCCAGAATAATGAGATCGTAGGTCTTATCGTGCTTGCGAAGGAAATCGAAGGCGTTGGCAGTGATTGTTTCGATCTGCACTCCCGTGAGTTCGGCATTTCTAGTGGTGGCTGCGGTGGCCTCTTCCGAGATATCGACGGCGGTGACGGATTCGGCTCCGGCGAGACCACAGGCGAGACTGAAGCCTCCCTGATTGCAAAAGACATCAAGGACAGATTTCCCGGAAGCGAGTTTCGCGACATTTTCGTAGCAGGCCATGATGTCGAGGTAGAGTCCGGTCTTTTGGCCGTTGGCGGGATCGATTTCAAAAACTGATCCTTGGTGGTTTACTGTGAAAGGAGCGGGTTGCTCTCCGAACGCCATCGAGATTTCCTCTTCGAGTCCTTCGGGTTTGCGCATTGAGGAGTCGTTGCGAAGCGTGATAGACTCAGGCTCAAGGAGTTTCACAAGGCAGTCGACGATGAGGTCCTTGCGCTGATCCATCGCCAAGGTGGTGGTTTGGAGGACGAGATGGCCTTGGTATTGATCGACAATGATGCCGGGAAGGCCATCAGATTCGCTCCAGACGAGACGACGGAGGTCTTTTGCGATGGGGAGGGTATTCCGGTAATCAATGGCTTGGCCGAGACGTCTTGTGAAAAATTCCTCGTCCAGTTTCTGAACTCTGCGTGAGATGCGACGGGCGACGATCTGGGAATTCGGGTTGTAGATGGCGACGCCGAGGGGGCGGTCCTTAAAGTCTTTGAGCGTCACCAGGTCACCCGGTTCAGGTTGGCCAAAGGTTTTTTGGATCTCCGAGGAATAGACCCACTCGTGGCCATGAAAGATGCGAGAGCGGGGTTTGATGATGAGACCGGGCATGGGGGGAGAAAAGGGCAGGGAAGGGGCGAGATCAAGACATGGCATGCATTTTCGCTTGATCATCGCGCAGATGGGCCCTACCTCCGTCCCGAACTTAATCCTATGGGTCAGAATCTTAAAACACGCCAGAAGCGCCGCCGCAGAAAAACTTATTTGAAGCGGAAGCACGAACGCATCAAAGCCGGAGCAGTCGCCAAACCAGCGAAAGCCAAGAAGGCTGCCAAGAAGACAGCTAAAAAGGCCGCTAAAAAGGTGGCGAAGAAAGCTGCTAAGAAGGCCGCCAAGCCAAAGGCAGCAGCCAAGGTAGCAGCAGCCAAGGTCGAAGAGCCTAAGGTTGAGGAAACTCCAGTTGAGGAGCCCAAGGTCGAAGAGTCGAAGGTTGAGGAGACTCCAGTTGAAGAGCCCAAGGCTGAAGAGCCCAAGGCTGAAGAGCCGAAAGCTGAAGAGCCGAAAGCTGAAGAGCCGAAAGCTGAAGAGCCGAAAGCTGAAGAAACTCCTGAAGCAGAGCCAAAGGCCGAAGAGCCTAAAGCCGAAGATTCCAAAGAATCCGGCGAGGAGAGTTAAGCCTTTCACTCCCAATCTCTTTTTTATCACCCCGTCCGGCAGATTGCCTGACGGGGTTTTTGTTGATTGGCGAAATGAGAGATCGATGGGAGTCTCAAGTCATGCGGCAGATTTCCACCCTCTTGACAGGTCTCGTTTTTTTCTTGGTCAGTTGCGGAGAAGAAGCTCAGGAGGAGATCAACGCCGGACCGACCTTTCCTTCGATTGAAAAATCGAAGCTTCTGGTGATTCACCACGATCGGGACGGGAGCTTGATCCACTATCTGGCACCGGATGAAATCACTGATGAAATGTTGATCAGGGTTAAACCGACAAAAGATGATCAAGACCTCTACGTCACCGTGCTAGGGATGAAGCGCCACGACTTGCTCAAGCGCAGCTTTACAATCTCAAGCAAAGTAGGGGATGGGTTTCTGGGGCAGATCGACGTGATTATCGAAAACGGCTTAGCGATCAGCATCAATGGGAATGGGTTCGATACGCCCGCCTTAGTTTCTCATGAGACCCTGAAGTTCATCGATGATCGGCTGGCTGGAGGCAAAAGCTCGTCGGAAGGGATATCGACGATTGTGATCGAGCAAGAAGGGGGTGAGTAATCCCGTGCGCAGCCTAAACGAAAGAAAGGCAGTCGCCCGGACCGCCGGTTTCCGCAAAATCCGCAAAAAAAGGCATTTTCATTCCGTTTTCTTGCGCTAGCGTCCGGTGTCGGCACAGAGGCCCCCAGGCTGCCGGTATTTGATTATGTCTGAGCAACAGCCACCCGAGTCCCCACGATCGCAGAAATCACCAAAGAGTCCTCCTGAAAGAGGAATCAACTGGAAGGTGATCATCCTATTCACGGTCGCTCTTGCGATTATTTTCGTGGTCATTGACGGTGCCGGTGAGGATCGTGAGCCCCTTAAGTTTCCCGAGTTCCGTGAAGCACTCCTTGAAGGGCGTGTGCTCCAGACCGTTTCGGATGACTACAAGGGCGGTAAACTCGAGTTGGTGACTTTCACCGGTGAAGCACGGGCAGAGATTCTGGGAGTCTATTCCGAAGACAAACTTTTGGTCAAGGAGTGGAAGAGCCACAAGCCAATTAAGTCCGTCGTCCAGGTGGACATCCCCAATATAAGTGAGGATCTCGACCAGAGTTTTGGCGAAAAGCTCAATTGGTTGGATGAGGCACCCATCGGAAAGGAGGGTTCTGAAGAGGTTACCTTTTCGAAGCTGAAGAGTCTTATGGCTGAGAACAAATTGGTTCTTGGAAAAGATGTTCAGTTTGAGATCTACCGTGAGAAAAATTCCAATGTTGCCACGATTTACGCGACCAGGGGAGATCCGGATCCGCTCACTCAGGAAGAAATAAAAGAGATGGAGGATGACAAAACTCTCCTTCCTTTCGTCGTGAAACTGGATGCGAGTTCAGGTGACAAGAGGCGGGCCTTAATTGACTCGGGCATTTCTTCTAGAAACCAAGACAACACTTTTGGCAAAATCATGATGAGCATCCTTCCGGTCCTGCTCCTCATTGTCCTGATCTTCTTCCTTTTCCGTCACCAAATGAAATCGGCGGGTCGGGGTGCCATGAGTTTCGGTAAGTCCAAGGCCAAGTTGCTCACGATGGATCAACAAAAGGTGACCTTCAAGGACGTTGCGGGCATTCAGGAGGCCAAGGAGGAACTTTACGAAATCGTGGATTTCCTTCGCGACCCTCGCAAATTTCAAGCGCTTGGAGGTTCGATTCCCAAGGGTGTCCTCATGGTGGGTGCTCCAGGAACAGGGAAAACATTACTGGCCCGCGCAATCGCCGGGGAGGCCGAGGTTCCTTTTTTCTCAATCAGTGGCTCCGATTTTGTGGAGATGTTTGTCGGTGTCGGTGCAAGCCGCGTCCGTGACATGTTCGAACAAGGCAAAAAAGCTGCTCCTTGCTTGATCTTTATTGATGAGATCGATGCCGTTGGTCGACACCGCGGACAAGGAATGGGTGGCGGTCACGATGAGCGCGAGCAGACCTTGAATGCCCTGCTTGTCGAAATGGATGGTTTCGATACTCAGGAAGGGGTCATTATCATTGCGGCAACCAACCGGCCCGACGTTCTCGATCCTGCCCTTCTTCGCCCCGGGCGCTTTGACCGTCAGGTCACGGTGGCACTTCCTGATGTCAATGGCCGTGAGCAGATTCTCGCTGTTCATGCCAAAAAGATCAAACTAGCCGCCGGCACAAACCTGGCCCTTATTGCACGTGGAACTCCTGGGTTCTCCGGTGCTGAATTGGCAAACCTGATCAACGAAGCGGCTCTCTTGGCCGCTCGTAAGGGAATCAAAGCCGTTACGATTGCTGAGATGGAGGAAGCACGCGACAAGGTCCGCTGGGGACGTGAGCGCCGCAGCCTCGCGCTCTCCGACAAGGAGAAGAAAAACACCGCTTATCACGAGGCCGGCCATGCCATTCTCAATGAGATTTTGGATCACACTGATCCCCTTCACAAGGTCACCATTATTCCTCGTGGACCTTCCCTTGGTTCGACAATGTTTCTGCCATCCGAGGATAAATTTAATCATCGTAAGAACGAGCTGCTCTCACAGCTGATCGTCTTGATGGGCGGTCGTGTGGCCGAGGAAATCATCTTCGGCGATGTCACCAACGGCGCCATGGGAGATATCCGCATGGCGACCAATCTGTCCCGCAAGATGGTTTGCGAATGGGGCATGAGTGAAGATCTTGGCATGGTTGAATATGGTGACGGAGGAGGGGGCGGAGGCTTCATCGGTAATGGCATGATGGGCCCGTCCAAGAATTACTCGGAAGATACGGCTCAGAAGATCGACAACGAAATCAAGGACCTCATCGATCACGCCTACAAGGAGGCTGAGCGGCTTCTGATGGAAAATCGTGAGCTCCTTGATAAGATCTCCGTGGCCCTCCTTGAATATGAGACACTTGATGCCAAGCATATCAAGGACTTGATGGAGCATGGAGAGATGAAAGATCCTCCCAAGCCGCCGGAGCCCCCCGAAATTCCTGACGATATGCAGAAGGAGAAAGCTCCCGAGGCTGCCGAGAAAGAGACGCGTGATGACGACGAGACGCTTCCTCCGGAAGTGGTGGGTGCCCCCGCTTGATAAATCACGATCTCGAATTGGAGTCTGTCACTTTGCGGGAAAGAAAGTTTCGCGCCACCCTCTCAATCTTACTTATGGAAAACGTTGTCATTATTGGAACCGGCTGTGCCGGATGGACCGCCGCGATTTATACCGGCCGTGCAAATCTGGCGCCTCTCGTGCTTTCGGGAACCCAGCTGGGCGGTCAGTTGACCACCACGACCGAAGTCGAAAACTTCCCGGGATTTCCCGAAGGGGTGATGGGGCCTGAGCTTATGGGGCGCATGCAGCAGCAAGCCGAAAAGTTTGGGGCCAAGGTTCAATATAAGAAGGTGGATGAAATTGCCAGGAACGACGATGGGACTTTCACTCTCACGACGGATGATGGCGTGGTGCAAGCCAAGACGGTCATCATTGCGACCGGAGCGGCGCCACGTTATCTCGGACTCGAGAATGAAATGAGCCTTGTCGGTCATGGAGTCACTTCCTGTGCGACTTGTGATGGGGCATTTTATCGTGACGTTCCGGTAGCGGTTGTTGGAGGAGGAGACTCGGCTTGTGAAGAGGCGAACTTCCTCACTCGTTTTGCGTCCAAGGTTTACTTGATTCACCGCCGTGACGAACTTCGTGCTTCAAAAATCATGGCTGATCGGGTGCTCGCCAATGAAAAGATCGAACCCGTCTGGGATTCCGGAATCACCGAGTATCTCACTGATGACGCGGGCGAGGTGCGCGCGGTCAATCTGGAGAATCTTAAGACGGGGGAGTCTTCCGAATTGGAAGTGAAATGTGTCTTCGTCGCAATTGGTCACGTTCCCAACTCTCAGTTTGTGGGTGATCTCGTTGATCTGGATGAGAACGGCTATGTTCTCCAAAATGCTCATAGCACCAGCACCAAGACACCGGGGCTTTACGCTGCCGGTGATGTTGCTGATCACATTTATCGTCAAGCAATCACGGCTGCTGGTCAGGGTTGTGCTGCTGCTGTCTCTTATACACATCTCCGAGCCCACGAGACCGAGGCTGATCT
>CAJXVQ010000297.1 GCA_913060685.1 uncultured Verrucomicrobiales bacterium | reverse complement strand
AGGAATGCCGCAAGGCATGACTCGTCACCCGTTTCTCAATCCCCGCCGCCTGAGCCGCCTTCGCTATCGCCTTATTATAAACTCCACCATGCAAGTGATGCCGCCTCTTAATCCCTGTCTCCGGATCTTTCGATTCCCGCTGCGCCGAAAAGAGGTAAAACCACGCAAAGGTCTCACCCGCCTTTGAAAACTTCCGTCCCAGCGCCCCTGGAATAAAGATCCCCGGACGCCCCGCATCGCGATCCTTCTGCCAAATTTCGCGTGCATTTTCCACCTGATTGCGTAATTCGGTCTTGAGACTCCCTGGCAGTACCGTCACCCGGTCCTTGTCACCTTTCCCTCTCCGCACCGTCACCGCGTAAAAGCCTTTGGCTCACGCGGCTAAAGATCAATTGATTGGCGATCATCGTTATTTAACTTCGCGTCTTGGAAACCTTCGAAAGTGGTTTTTTAACTGGCTGTCCAAAAACCTGCGACCTCCGCCGCTTTTCAAAAACCGCTCCCGGCCCTCTGCATCAGCCTTCTCAAGATAGGCCTCATAATAAATCAAGGTCCATGGTCTCCGATCTTTCGTGCTTCGTGATTCTCCACCCTGGTGTTCCCCAAACCTCCTTCGCAGATCTCCTGACATGCCGATGTAAAGGCCGTCGTCAAAACTCGATTGAAGAACATAAACGTAAATCATTGCTCTTAGAGTGCATCTCAAAAATGATCGCGTGGGGCGCAGCCCTTTACGCGAAACCCTCGAAAAACGGAGAGATCCGAACGCCAACACATTCTTGAAACGACTTTTTTCATGCCGTGGAGTTAAAAGAGATCCCCATAGCCAGTCAATCATAAAAGTGTTCTAAAGAACACTGTTCATTTAAGAGATCCAAACAACCTGCGGCTGAAGGTCATTCCTTAATACGTCTATCAGAGTCTCCAGAAAGGTCATTGACGCGGACTGCGGCAGGTTTACGATAGACAGGGTTAGGCAGGGCGAAACCCTGCAAATACAAGGACCAAGCCCCTCGGCGCCAAAACGGAGACCCTCCTGATAGACGCATTAAGCCAAAATCCTAACCATACTAATAAATACTGTTGAACGAAAAATTCTGGCGAATTAAAAAGTCATCAGACGCGAAAGGTTAAAACGGAGCTTGCCGGTTTTCGAAGTGGTGTTTACATGAACACCTATGGCTGGTGCGAGTGTCAATGAACTTTTGCGGAATTTTCGCTCCAAGTGGCCTGGGGGATTGAGCGAATCACAGTATTCCACGCTCAATCTCATCGCTCATTGTCGGCATGGTGAGTTGGGCTTCAACCGGGCGGAATGTGCGGGGTGTCATCGTGGTGAATGGTATCCCAGTTCTTGTGGTGACCGTCATTGCCCCCGCTGTCTCGGACCCCGGCAGGCCTCTTGGTCCGAGGCTGTTTGTGAGCGTCTTGCAGACTGTCCGCACTTCCATGTCGTCTTCACAGTGCCGACGAAGTGGCACGAGTTCTTCGAACTCAACTACCGTCGGGCGAGCGAGATCTTGTTCGCGGCGGCGGCGGAAACTTTGCGGACTTTCCAGAAGAACAACTGGAAGATGGAGGGAGCGTTTTTCGGCGTTCTGCACACCTGGGGCAGCCAACTGAACTGGCATCCCCATCTCCATTTTTTGGTGGGCGCCGGAGGGAAGGATCTCGCCACCGGACAATGGAAGCAGGCGCGGCCGAACTATCTTTTTGCGGTCAAGGCGATGTCAAAGATCTTTCGCGGGATCATTTTGAAGAAGATCGAGGAGGTGGACGGGGAAAAGGAAATCGTCTGGCCCGAGGGATTGACCTCGCTGGAGCAGCGGCGGGATTGGCGCTTGGGATTGGCGCGTGCGGGGTGGAATATTTTCAGCCGTCCCACCCTGGGCAATACCCGCGCGGTGGTGCGCTATCTGGCCCGCTACACCAGCAGGATCGCGATCAGCAATCACCGGATCCTAAGTATCGACGAAGAAATGGAGACGATGAGTTTCGAATGGAAGGACTACCGGTCCAAAGGGAGTAAGAAGGAGCAAACCCTCCCGATCCCGGTGTTTCTGGCGCGCTTTTGTCGTCACCTGGTGCCCAAAGGATTACGGCGGATCCGGTATTTCGGCCTCCTCGCCGGTCGGCGGGGACGAATGGCGGAACTCCCCGGCTTTCCGGGAAGCACCTTGCATGAAAAAGCGGTCAAACGGACTTCCAAGGTTTGTGAACATTGCCAGGGGCAGGAGTGGATTTTTCATTGTCTCTACATGATTCGGACAGCTTTTACGGAACGTTTTGGATTCAACGAGAGTTTCAAATTGCCTGGCGAAAAGAGCTTTTCCCTAGGACCGCCCGAGCCGACGTGATATAAGAGGTTCAACAAGTTGGATGAAGGCAGACGTCGGGGTAACATCAATCACGATCCCACATGGCTTGCCCTCCGCAGCTTATCCAAAACGTTCGCTGAAGAAATTCACTATGGACTCACTCGACTCAATATTATCACTTGTCGTCATCAATGGAGCTCTCTTACTTGTTGCCACAAGCCATCTTCGTAGAACTTCGACTTGGAAAGCTCGCGCCGTCAGTTCGATTGGAATATTTCTATTAGCGCAACTTGCCGTTACTATTTTCAGTTATCATAAATGTAACGAAGGAAGCACACCGCCATTTGTGATGTATGCAGTAGCGTCAGTTGCTGCTCTATTCCCATGGATTTATTCAACCAACCCATGGGCGATTCGTGGGATGATTGCTGTGACAGTGATGACTGGAATGTTATCCGCCAAGCATCTCACATCTTCTTACCATTCTGAAAGAGTTACAGGTAATCCAAGCTATGCAACGGAGCGTTACTGGCATACCCCGTTTACGGGGCAGTATCCTCGTGATCGTGAGAAAATGGCAACGTATCGGCAGAAGAGGTTTGGGACGAATATCTTCAATATACCAGAGGGCAGCGAACAAGATGCTGCTGGGCAATCCGCTACCGCCGAGTAGTCTAACTTCATGATTTTAAAAACCTCACCCCCTTCGTCGAACTGGCGCCGCCTGTAGCGGATAGCCAGAGCATAGACGTTCGCTCCAAAATGAATCCTATTGAGAATCCTCTTTGGCTTGCGGTCATTTCGTTTTTTGCCGCATTGATAGGTCAGGTTGGTTGGGCCTTATCACGCCGCGACCTGAAGAGCCTCAGGAACACGCATTATTGGATCAATGATTCGAGTATCTGGCGAATGACAGAGGAGCGGGAAGTGCGACGGATCAGCGAGACCTGTCTTCCCGGTCCTTTGATATTTCTCGGTGGTTTACCTCAGGCTCTTGCGGTGTCCCTTTCGTTTACCACTTTTATTGTAGGGCTGCGGGGCACGTGGTGGTGCCTTCTAGTTCTGCCACTTGTTTATGTCGGTGCAGAAGTAGTCGCTAGTGCTGGGTTACGATGCTTTGTCCGTAGCAAACTTCGAAGCACCATCCAAAAACAGCAACCAGCGAACAAGTCATGAGAGGCGACCCCTTTCGCTCTTGGAGTTTGTTTTTGAATTCCGAGTTTTATGTTCGCTCAGGAATCGCCTCCACTCTAGCGTTGAACGAAAAATTCTGGCGAATTAAAAAGTCATCAGACGCGAAAGGTTAAAACGGAGCTTGCCGGTTTTCGAAGTGGTGTTTACATGAACACCTATGGCTGGTGCGAGTGTCAATGAACTTTTGCGGAATTTTCGCTCCAAGTGGCCTGGGGGATTGAGCGAATCACAGTATTCCACGCTCAATCTCATCGCTCATTGTCGGCATGGTGAGTTGGGCTTCAACCGGGCGGAATGTGCGGGGTGTCATCGTGGTGAATGGTATCCCAGTTCTTGTGGTGACCGTCATTGCCCCCGCTGTCTCGGACCCCGGCAGGCCTCTTGGTCCGAGGCTGTTTGTGAGCGTCTTGCAGACTGTCCGCACTTCCATGTCGTCTTCACAGTGCCGACGAAGTGGCACGAGTTCTTCGAACTCAACTACCGTCGGGCGAGCGAGATCTTGTTCGCGGCGGCGGCGGAAACTTTGCGGACTTTCCAGAAGAACAACTGGAAGATGGAGGGAGCGTTTTTCGGCGTTCTGCACACCTGGGGCAGCCAACTGAACTGGCATCCCCATCTCCATTTTTTGGTGGGCGCCGGAGGGAAGGATCTCGCCACCGGACAATGGAAGCAGGCGCGGCCGAACTATCTTTTTGCGGTCAAGGCGATGTCAAAGATCTTTCGCGGGATCATTTTGAAGAAGATCGAGGAGGTGGACGGGGAAAAGGAAATCGTCTGGCCCGAGGGATTGACCTCGCTGGAGCAGCGGCGGGATTGGCGCTTGGGATTGGCGCGTGCGGGGTGGAATATTTTCAGCCGTCCCACCCTGGGCAATACCCGCGCGGTGGTGCGCTATCTGGCCCGCTACACCAGCAGGATCGCGATCAGCAATCACCGGATCCTAAGTATCGACGAAGAAATGGAGACGATGAGTTTCGAATGGAAGGACTACCGGTCCAAAGGGAGTAAGAAGGAGCAAACCCTCCCGATCCCGGTGTTTCTGGCGCGCTTTTGTCGTCACCTGGTGCCCAAAGGATTACGGCGGATCCGGTATTTCGGCCTCCTCGCCGGTCGGCGGGGACGAATGGCGGAACTCCCCGGCTTTCCGGGAAGCACCTTGCATGAAAAAGCGGTCAAACGGACTTCCAAGGTTTGTGAACATTGCCAGGGGCAGGAGTGGATTTTTCATTGTCTCTACATGATTCGGACAGCTTTTACGGAACGTTTTGGATTCAACGAGAGTTTCAAATTGCCTGGCGAAAAGAGCTTTTCCCTAGGACCGCCCGAGCCGACGTGATATAAGAGGTTCAACAAGTTGGATGAAGGCAGACGTCGGGGTAACATCAATCACGATCCCACATGGCTTGCCCTCCGCAGCTTATCCAAAACGTTCTGCTGAAAGAATTCGTGGCTCTCCGAAGGAAACCGACTAATACAATCTCTCCCAAGCCCCATCACGACCAATGCCTGAATTCTATAAGTATCCACCCGCTGGAAAAGCCCATTCCCTCGTCAATCTTGCGAACGTTGCTTTCATCGAGATTGTCAATCTTGGCGCTCAAGACAAGTTCCCCTATGGAATTTCGTTTACCTTCACTACAATCGCGGCCGCTGCCGATGGGATATCTACCTCCGTATCAACGTCCGTCTCCGTAAGCATTTCGGGGGGTGGTGGTGGACACTGTGAAAAAGAGGATCGAGACGACAAGGAAAAGACCGAAAGAACGCAAGTCCAGACCCATTGTTTGACTAAAGTGCTCAAGTGGAACAAGAAAGATGTTCGAGACAGCGAGTTTCAGAAGCTCACTGACCGCCTAGCACAGGAATAGCAGAACAAGCGCATGGAGAGCAACGGCTGACCCGCCCTGAGTTCGATTGACTCACCGTAATTTCAACCCAAGTTCTGCATCGGGTGCGCGCTCCCGGTCAGCCGTGCCTCATGCTGGACGTTCGCCAGGAATTTCCAAACCAGAAACACCCAAACCAAATGAGACAGTCAATTATCGCGCTAAGTATCGCATTCAGTTTTCTCGGCTCTGCGGCAGCGGTCGAACGCCCCACCGACGCGCAGCTCCATGCCTACAAGGCCTACCATCATGCGATTTACCTCAAGGCTACTGCGGAGGATGCAGGTGGCACGAACAAGCTGCTGCACACGACGCAACTACCAACCGAGGGCAAGGATTCCATCGTGACCCCCGCCTTGGATCACTTGTATACCAAGGTCGTCATCGACCTGACCTCGGGCCCCGTGGTTGTCGAACTGCCTGAGGTCGATCCAGCCGATCGATACTTCTCCATCCAGGTGATGGATCAGGAGCACTACACGATTTACGATGAGATCGGGCCTTCTGGGAAATACGTTTTCGTTCGCAAGGGCGCCAAGATGGAGCTCACCGATGATGCCAAGGATGCGACGGTTATCCAGAGCCCTGGGGACTATCCGCACCTCTTCGTGCGGATACAGATTAAGAATGCTGCGGATAGACCAGGATGCCTCGCCGTCCAGAAGAAGATCAAGCTGACGGGCGTGGCCAAGACTTTGGAGTTCGACAATCCGATCCAGTTCACCATCGATACCCACGACATCTACCCACAGAACAAGGGGTTGTTGGTCTCGGTCTTGGATTACGACGGGGAAGATTACAAGAAAGGCACCGCTTTTGTCATCCATCGAGCGAAGACGATTGCGAACAACCTGGGCGCCTTCGGGCCGATTGACAGCACGGAACCCAACAGCAACGATCCCGAGATCCGGGCCGCAGCCATTATCGGCCATCACGGCCTGCCGGCCGAGCACGCCATCTACCTGCCAATTTTCGTGAACCGGGAAGGCGAAGTTCTCACCGGTGACAAGAAGGAGGTGTTCACTTTCTCCTATAAGCCGAACAAGGTGAGCTTGTTCTGGTCCGTGACCCGATACAGCGCCCTGACACGGAACACCCTGTCAGGAAAGAACGACATCTTCAACGCCTACAACACCAAACCGGACGCCAACGGAAATATCACCGTCACGTTCAGCTCGGAAGATCCAAAGGACGGCAGTTACTGGATGTTCGTCAACCCCGCGGAGCCCTACTACTTCGTTGTGCGGTATTACGCCCCGGACTTGGATGACCTCCCTCCATCTCCGCTCGAGAGCAGTCAGGCAATCGGACAGGGAAACCAGATCCCGACATCGGCATCCGAAGTCCCGAAACCCGTTTCGGGTGCTGTCATGCACGAGGAATATGTCAAGACCATCGGGCGCATGGCATACGTATGGGGTTGGCCGATGGTCAACAACTTCAATCGGCGAGCCGCGATTACCCAGGCCCCCGAGCCAGGACGTCTCGGAGGTGTCGTTCCAGTTGCTCCCCGCGGTCGGGTCAGCATGCTTAACGATTATGTCTTGCCGGATCAGAGTTTCGTCGCCTGTCCCAATCAGGACGTGGTCTATGGCACCAGTTATTGCTCGCTCGACGTGGAGCCCGTCGTCCTGCAAGTTCCCGACTTTGGCGATCGGTTCTGGATATATGCGCTCTACGATGCGCGCACCGATCAGTTCGGTAAACTGGGTAAGCCTTACGGGACGAAGCCAGGGTTCTATTTATTGGTTGGCCCCACTTGGAACGATGAAGTGCCGCAGGGGATCACGGCCGTCATTCGGTCGCCTACTGAATACTGCTTTGCCGGGCCACGCATTTTCCTGAACGATTCCGACGAGGACCGCGCTGCCATGAAGCTCTTGGTCAATCAGGTAAACGGCTATCCTTTGACGGAGTTCGATGGCCAGATGAAGAACAAGGACTGGGCCGGTGTTCCCACTTTCCCTGCACCGAAGGTCGAGGGGGAAAACAAATGGGTTGTTCCCGAGGATTTTTTTGACCAGATGCCGGCAGTGATGGCGGCTGTGCCACCCCTTCCCGGTGAAGAGGCGCTCTATGCATCAATCAAGCAGGTGCTGGACGCAGCAGAGGAGGATCCTGCCATCAAGAAAATGCTGGTTGACGTTGCACTAGAGACTGAAGAAAAGGTGATTGGCCCACTATTCCTCTGGAAATACAATGGGATTCCTGCCGGTAACGGCTGGAATCGGTCCGCCAACAACGCCGAATGGGGATTTGATTATCTCATGCGAACTGGAACAGCCAGATCGAACATGTATGAAAACCGGCCTAACGAAACGCAGTATTTCTACACTGACGGTGACACCAAGGGAGGACAATTGGAAGGCAAGGGTCTATACACAGTCACATTCGCAAAGGGGGAACTTCCACCCGTCAATGGATTCTGGTCGCTGACGATTTACAACAAGCATCATCTCTTTGAGGTCAATGCCCTGAATCGGTATTCACTCGGCACCAAGAACGAGACGCTCAAGTTCAATGATGACGGGTCACTTACGATTTATGCGAGCACCATGTCTCCTGGCAAGGACAGGGAATCGAACTGGCTTCCTGCGCCTGAAGGAGAATTCTCCCTATACATTCGCTGCTATTGGGGGAAAGAGGCGATCCTTGACGGCTCGTGGAAGCCCCCGATCATTGAAAAGTCGCAATAGTGAGCAGTTAGTCCCTGTGCTAGTTGGAGAATGGGCGGGGGCGAATCGGGTAGGCAGGGGGTTCTAACCCCCGCCCCCCACACCACCGGCCATACGGA
>CAJXVQ010000296.1 GCA_913060685.1 uncultured Verrucomicrobiales bacterium | reverse complement strand
TAGATCGTCGGCAGCGTCAGATGTGTATAAGAGACAGCTTCTCATTGAGTTCACCGAGGAGGATCTCAAGTTCCTTGAGAAGGAGGGCCTTGGTCATTAAGGCGCAATTCCTCAGGATCTCGGACACCGGCATGAAGTGCGGCTGCCCTTCATGAATCACGCAGGAATTCGGCGAAATACTGACCTCGCAATCGGTGAAGCCATAGAGAGCCTTGCGCGTCATCTCGGCATCGGCACCCGCAGGCAGATGCACGAGAATCTCAACGTTCTCCGCGGTATTGTCCTCAATTTTCGAAATCTTGATCTTCCCCTTGTCATTGGCGCTGACAATCGAATCCATCACGCCCCCGGTGGTTGTTCCAAAGGGAATCGAACTGATCCGGATCAGCTTGGATTTTACCACCTCGACATTGGCGCGGACCCGGATCTTCCCGCCGCGCAGGCCCTCACGATAGTCACCGACATCAATCAATCCACCCGTGTGAAAATCAGGGAACAGCTCAAAGGGTTGCTTTCGCAAGACGCAAATGCAGGCCTCGATGAGCTCGATAAAGTTGTGTGGAAGAATTTTACAAGCGAGTCCCACCGCGATGCCCTCGACCCCCTGAGCAAGCAGAAGCGGGAACTTCATCGGCAGAGTGACCGGCTCCTTGTTACGTCCGTCGTAGCTTCGGGTCCAGTTGGTCGTCTTGGGGTTAAAGGCAACCTCAAGAGCAAAGGGAGTCAGTCGCGCCTCAATATACCGGGAGGCCGCCGCACGATCACCGGTGAGAGTGTTTCCCCAGTTACCCTGGGTGTCGATGAGGAGGTCCTTCTGCCCCAGTTGCACCATGGCATCGCCAATCGAAGTATCCCCGTGCGGGTGATACTTCATGGTATTCCCCACCACGTTCGCGACCTTGTTGTAGCGCCCGTCCTCGAGCTCTCGCATCGAATGGAGGATTCGTCGCTGCACCGGCTTCAAGCCATCACCCAGGTGCGGGACCGCGCGCTCCATGATGACGTAACTTGCGTAATCAAGAAAGTATTCCTTATACATCCCGCCGAGCGAGAGATCCTCGCGCGGCTCCTGTGGGTCGTTGGTTTCGTCCATATTTGAATCGCGAACAGTCGTTGCTTAAGAAAACTTAACAATCGAAACCGACGTTCCCAATAAAAAAGGGCGGGAAAATCCCGCCCTTTTTGAAGAATCCTGACCCAAGCCGGCCTACGGCTGCTCGATCAATCGGTAGAATTTCCTGGGATTTGCACTAAACGTGTCGAAGAAGAGAAAACTCGTGGAACCGTCGTCATTATCAACTTCTGAAAATCCGCCCGGAAAGGTTTCCCAATTGTCTCCAAATCCAAGGTCATCCGAGGACTGAAGCAACCAGATCTTGGTCCCAAGCCCCGTCACCGTGAAGGTTCCCTGCTGATTTTCCAAATCGATGCTGAAATCGAGGATCTCCGGATCATTTCCTCCGATCGGGCCGCCACCACCATGCACTCCCGGAGTCATGTCAGCGACCCCTGCAGGAGTGATTGTCCACTCCTCGATCGTGAAAGCCGCATTCGGGGCCCCGGCGATGCGATCGACCCGTGAATCAAGGAATTCCCAACTCTGACCCGTTCCGTCGGTCCCTGGCATGCCGTAGATGTCAACGAGAGCACCAACATTCTCACCTCCGCCAAATCGAAGCTCATAGTTATCATCACCATTTGAGTTGATCGTATCACTCTCCTGATCTGGAGCAGGGGCATCTGGATAAAATGACGCATATGCCGCGAAGTCGGTAGCAATGACGTAAGTTCCCATGGCCGGAATGGTGCCGATGAGCGGAATAGAAGTCCCCGTAGAATTGGCGTTCGTAAAGTAAACAAGATTCCAATTTCCAGCGGCCAAATCAATGGCCCCGGATGTGGGGTTGAACAACTCTACAAACCGCCCGGTGAACTCGTCGCTCGGATCCGCGATCTCAGAAATATAAACGGGAGGGATCACAGTATCGTTATCCTGTAGGCTTAAATTGAAAGTAGAGGCTCCTCCCACTCTGGCTCCGCCGGCAGTCACGAGATTCGAAAGAGTAAAAATCGCTAGCTCGGCTGTTTCTTCTTCGCTATCGTCAGTCAGGTTCACTGTGACCGTTTGGCTATCCCCACTCGCAGCTCCGGCAGGAAAATTGATCGTCTGAGTCGTGTAGTTTCCAAGATCCCCCGGTGACGCGGTGCTACTCCCGTCATCTAAGAGGAGATCTACCGTTACGGCATTGCCATCCGGATTCAGGATTTCCACGATAAGATCAATCGTGCCATCGGCTTCATTGGCGGTAGCTGATGTCCCTCGAAAAGCAACCAGCGGGCTGTTCACGCCCAAGGCGCTCGAGCCGATAAAGTTGTCATCACCCAAGATAGCGGCGTTAACCTCCCCGAGAGGAACAGAGAGCCAGACATTGGAAAAGTCGAGAACGGACGATCCTGCTCCCAAGCTAAACCCAAGATCTGCGTTTTGCCTCACGAAACTCGTATTTGCTCCCTCGGCACCGTTCTCGGTACAACTGACGGCATCGGCAATGGTCGACGGACTGATGGTCGATCCTGAATAAAGGACGATGGAATCATTCCCGTTGAAAAAGGTCACAGTTGAGGTGATGTCCGCGCTATCTGCGGAAAGGGGCGTTGTGGATTGACTATTGGCGATCACGTAGCTGGCCCCTGCTGCAAGAGTTCCGCTGAGAGGTTCCTGGTTTCCCGGTGTTGCTCCCTCGTTTTTAAATTCCTCGGCACTTGCATTGAAGAAAAGACCAACAATATACCCGCCAAGTTCGAGGTCTGAGTCACTGATATTGGTCAACTCGATGAATTTGTTATTCCCGAAATCACCTTCGTAATACTGGGTGATGAGCAGCGAACTTGTTGATGGCATTGCAATATCACCATCATCCATCACCGTCAGCGTGATCGAATCCGATCGGTATGCTGATGAACTTGCGGTGATTATAACAGTCTGGTCCCCATCGGCAGCAGTATCGTCGACACCGGTAACGGTGAATGTTCCGGTGAGGCCGCTGGTAATTTCGAATGAGACCGGGACGGAAGCCTCGGAGGTATCACTGCTGGATAGATTAATGGCCACAGGGTAGCTGGAAGGAGCCTCGGCAAGGGTGACGGTAAACTCTGCAGTATTCCCGGCACCACTCTCGATGATTGAAACACTCTCCGGAGAGAGGAAGAGCGAGGACACGCTAAAATTGAAAGCCCCACCATCGGAGGCGGTTCCAGGGGATTCGGTCCCAACCGAACCTGCAATGAAGGTATGAGCAGTGAAGTCACCAAAAAGTTCAGGGGAGCGGTTATAGGATTGATTTGAGGCAACCCCGTTACTTGTCCATTCTACCCGGTCGATCTCAGCTCCTGTCGAGTCAGCGAGAATGATGGTGTCACCACCGTTATTGAGAGAGGGCAGGTCGATATAAGTGTTAGCTCCATTAATCACCGAAGTCGGAGCACCACCGCCGAAAATCAAAACAGCACCCTGCGAGGCAATCATGGTCCCTACCGGGAAGGTGAAAACATTGCCACTCAAGTCGGTAATGGTGTAATCGCCAACATCGAGAGCGGAAGAACCGGTGTTTACGATCTCCAGAAATTCATCATCCTGAGTGGATGGAACCCCATCGCCATTTGGATCTGCAGTCGAATCCGGGTCGAAGAGAGCTTCATTGATGACGAGTTGACCGGAGGCCGGGAGGGCGCAAAGAGCGAGGACAAGAGCAGAGAGCGAATATTTTCGTTTCATGAAAGGCATGGATTAGCTTCAAAACGTGAACACGTTTCGTGCCACGTTTAACCTCTTTTGCACCGCAAGCAAATCCTCATACGCGTGACAAGTCCGTCACCAGCCTAAACCTCGGCCGAATCCACGTCATCACGAAGGTTCTCGATGATGAAGCCCTGGCGATCAGGAGTGTTTTTCCCCATATAAAAGGTCAACATCTCCTTAAGACCCTTCCCTTCCTCCATAAGGACCGGATCAAGTCGGATATCCTTCCCGATCATGAACTTAAACTCATCGGGCGAAATCTCACCGAGTCCCTTAAATCGCGTAATTTCCGGATTGCGGCCCAATTCCTTCATCGCGGCCTCCCGTTCGTCATCGTCGTAACAATAAATCGTCTTCTTCTTGTTCCTTACCCGGAAAAGCGGCGTCTGCAGAATAAACAGGTGCCCTTCCCGAATCAGCTCGGGGAAAAATTGCAGGAAAAAAGTCAGAAGCAGCAGGCGAATGTGCATTCCGTCAACATCGGCATCAGTCGCGATCACAACCCGATTGAAGCGGAGTGACTCAATATCATCCTCGATCCCCAGAGCCGCCTGTAAGAGGGCGAATTCCTCGTTCTCATAAACCACTTTCTTGGTCAACGAAAAGGTATTGAGGGGCTTCCCACGCAGCGAAAACACCGCCTGGGTCTCGACATCACGACACTTCGTGATGGAACCACTCGCCGAATCACCCTCGGTCAGGAACACCGTGGTGTCTTCCCGGCGCTTGTGCTTCGTATTCAAGTGCGCGCGACAATCACGCAGCTTCTTGTTGTGAACCTTCGTCTGCCTCGCCCGGTCCCGAGCCAGTTTTTTCACCCCGCTCAGCTCCTTGCGCTCCCTCTCCGCAGCCAAGATCCGCTTCTGAATCGCCTCGGCTGCGGCCGGTGTCTTATGAAGGTAGTTATCGAGCTCCTCCTTCAAAAAATTACCGATAAACGTCCGCACCGTCTCACCCTCCGGAGCCACCGTCGCAGATCCGAGTTTGGTCTTGGTCTGACTCTCAAAAACCGGCTCTTCAATCCGCACCGAGATCGCTCCCGTGATCCCTGCCCGGATGTCCGAGGGATCATAGTTCTTCTTATAAAACTCACGAATGACCTTCACCATTGCCTCGCGAAAAGCCGCCAAATGCGTCCCGCCCTGCGTCGTATTCTGGCCGTTGACAAACGAGTAATAATCCTCACTCCCACTGATGCTGTGCGTGAAGGCCACATCGATGTCCTTTCCATTCAAGTGAATCGGCGCATAAAGCGGAGCATCATCCATCTCCTCTTTCAGGAGATCCAGGAGGCCATGCTTGGAGCGGAATTTCTTCCCATTGAAGATCATCGCCAGCCCCGGATTCAGGTAGGAATAATACCGGCACATCTTCTCCACAAAGGGAGCTTTAAAATTTGTCCGCTTCGGAAAAACCGTCCGATCCACCTCAAAGGCCACCCGCGTGCCCCCCGGTGCAGACTGATCCGCCTTCGGGCTTTTCATCTCACTCACGACCTCCCCTTTCGAAAACTCAATCGCCTTCGTCTTCCCCTCACGCCACGCCTGAATCTCAAAAAATCCACTTAAAGCATTCACCGCCTTGATTCCCACTCCGTTCAGACCCACCGATTTCTTAAACGCCTCACTATCATACTTCGCGCCTGTATTAATCTTCGCGGCACAATCCATCAGCTTCCCCAGCGGAATCCCCCGCCCAAAGTCCCTGACCTCCACCCGGCCCTCATCATCAATCTCAATCGTAATCTCCTTCCCGTGCCCCATCACAAACTCGTCCACCGAGTTATCCAGAGCTTCCTTCAACAAAATATAAATCCCGTCATCTCCCGACGTTCCATCACCCAGCTTTCCGATGTACATCCCCGGGCGCAAACGAATATGCTCCCTCCAATCAAGGCTCTTAATATCGTCTTCGGTGTAACTCGCAGCGGCGGCCATAGGGGGAAGATATTTAACTTTCCCAAAGCATCAAGAATTCTCTGCAAAAGCCCCACCATGGAAGGGCTCTCTCCAGAGTGCCCTCTCAATCTCCCACTCATTCGATCGTCATCCCCCAAAAATCCACTGCCTCACCCAGCCTTCCAATTCCTCAGCAACCTCCAAGGGATAAAATTGGAGCAGGGTCAGGTTTTCACTCGCGCGTAGCTGCACTTTGTAGCGAGCATCACCATTGGAATCTCCCACACGCGTCAAGACCACATCCCTCACAGACACCCGGGGCAGAGACCCACTTCGGGACACTCGCCCGCCTCGCTTCACCGTCGTAAACTCAAGCCGATCCGGATAGAACGCATATTTTTTGACCTCTCCCAATTTTCGCATTCCCCAAATCAACACTCCCGCCCCCAACACAAGTGGGATCGTTCCAAAAACCACCCCCACCACTGAAAAAATCCATTCAAGAAACCTGAAAACACCCGGAACCTCCTCACCACCGTCATCGCCCCAACCTCCACTCGTCACGAAAACACCCCCGACCACCACCATAAAAACTCCCGCCGCAATCGCCCAGGGAGCCACTCGATCCCTCACCGTCAGGAAAAAGTTCCCGTTCCCACTCGGCTCCAATTCCACGCTTTTCGCCTGAATCGCCTTCCCCTTGAAAGGCACCTCAACCCCGCTTCGAATCTCACTCTCTTCTTCTATTCCCAACTTTTCCCGCCATTCACCCAGCAACCAGCGCTTTTCAGCCACCGAAACTTCCAGGACCACTTTCAGATCTTTCTGATCGCGCCGCTTGAAGACCAATTCAGGACTCTCTCCTGACTCATCACCATGAGAATACACCAATCTCACGCCCTCCAGGCTTCCCACCGGGATCCGCTCCTCCTTGATCATTCCAAAAAGCCTCTTCGTCACCCTCACCCCGACGCTCTTCATCAACACTTCAGTCTCTCCAAATGTCTTCCGACAGGCAAAATGAAGCAGCCAAAAACCCACCGCAAAAAACGGCAGTAAGAAGAGCAATCCCATCCAAACAGGACTTTCGTCCGTCAGGAAAAGCAGCATGACTGCAGCTGCTGTGATAAATCCCAACCAAACGAGCGAAAACAACCACTCCCCGTTCAAGCGCCCTGTTCCCGGGATCACCCACCGATCTCCTTTCCTTGAAATTTTGCTCCCCACCGGCTTCTCCTCCAACGGAGAGTCGGGCATCCGCCCAAACTCCATCGTATCCAGCAAACTCCCCGCCCAGTCGCAATTCCCGCAAGAAAAGCGCGCTTTCAAACCCTCCCCGGGCATTTTCGGAGGCAACACCAATCGCTGACCACAGTCCGGACAAGCCACCCCTTTCCGCAAAGCCAGAGCGTAGCCCTTCTTAATCGCGAAGTTTTTCAAATGACTCAGCACGCCATCCTCTTGCACCCTCCCCACGATTTTTCAAGCTCTCGAAAAAAATCTCAAGCCAGTCTCTCTTAGAAGTTCAATCTCCGCTCTTCTCTTGCTACTCTCCCCACGCCGATGCTCGACGAATTCTTCTCCCCGCAACCTTCGCTGAAAATCTGTGGCGTCACCCATCTCGACGACGCCACAAAGCTCGCCGAACTCGGTGTCTCTGCGATGGGCATCAACTTCTGGCCCCGGTCGAAACGCTACTGCTCACCCAAGGACGCCTCCATTCTCGCCTCACACGTCGCAGGCGATATCCTTCGCGTCGGTGTCTTCGTCAACAACTCCCGCCCACTTGCCGCCGACCTCATCGATGAATGCCTCATCGACGTCGTCCAACTCCACGGTGACGAAACCCTCGAGGACATCCGCTTCTTCCTCGATCAAAACATTCCCGTCATTCGTGCCGTCAGCGCCAAGCACCTCCCCGATTACGAGCTCCCGAGCAAAAACTTCGCCCTCCTCATCGACACCCCCGCCGGCTCCGACTACGGCGGCACCGGAAAAACCTTCGACTGGTCCCTCGCCCGCGACTTCGCCCACTCCAACCCGCAAATCCCCCTCATCCTCGCCGGCGGCATCACCCCTGACAACGCAGCCGAAGCCATCCGGGCCGTGCACCCCGCAGCCCTGGACGTTGCCAGCGGTGCCGAACTCTCACCCGGACTCAAAGACTTTGATAAAGTCCGCGCCCTTCTCGCCAGCCTCTCATGAATGCCCTCCTCGTTTTCCTCGGCGGCGGCCTGGGTTCACTCGCCCGCTACGGACTCTCCTCCGGAGTCCAATCCCTCGCCCAAAACAGCGCCCTCCACCGCTTCCCCGTCGGCATCCTCGTCTGCAACATCGCCGGTTGCTTCCTCATCGGATGCCTCTTTGGCTACTTTACCGAAAAAACCACCCCGCCCTGGGTCTTCCCCCTCCTCGCCACCGGATTCCTCGGAGGCTTTACCACCTTCTCCACCTGTCTCTTATACACATCTCCGAGCCCACGAGACCGAGGCTGATCT
>CAJXVQ010000295.1 GCA_913060685.1 uncultured Verrucomicrobiales bacterium | reverse complement strand
TCTACACAGAGTAGATCGTCGGCAGCGTCAGATGTGTATAAGAGACAGGGGGATGAGTGAGTGAAAGTAGCAAGGCGGCCAAGATCAAGACGAAGTGGTGGGGCGATGTGTGTGGGTTGATCATGAGACGCTTTGAAGGCGGCTGAAATTGTAAAGCATGAGCGGGATCCAAGGTTGGAGAATAGACTCGGAAAAGCGTCATTGATTGCAAGAACTTTGCTTTTCCTATGAATATCGGCGCGACATAGTTTTTGCGATTCATGGAGCGATTCCGGATTTCTCAAAAAATTAGGCAATGGAAAAAGTCGGAGTTACGAACTGTCATCTCAATGGCTGGAATTACTCTGAGAGCTTCTTCCATCGTCTTCACTGAACTCCCGATGTAGAAGAAAACCCATTCCTTCCAGCACGATCAATCAAATGCGCCTTGGTCCTCTTCCAGCTTTTTCAAGGCCTGGACGTCCAGCTGGTCTTTTTCTCTCACCGTATTGCTTTTCAGCTCGATGAGACTCTTCTTTGAAGCATAAAGAATTTCCAGCCCCTGGACTTCAAAGACTTCAGCATCCTCTGCCAAATCGAGGTAGGATTTCCCCGACATCACGGTAAAAATATCCAACTGACATCCTTCGGTTTCCTCGATGAGGCGAAGGGCCCCTTCTTCAGGCGCAAAATCTTCAAGGGTGAACTCTCTCGCAAACCCTTCACCATAATCCGCCAACGATTCTAGAAAACGAAGCACGTTTCCCTTCTCACAATCGATGAGAATATCGACGTCTTCCGTCAGTCTCACATACCCCTGCAGACTGACTGCGATCCCGCCAACAACGACAAAGCGAACCTCAGCTCGGGCGAGGCGCACCAGCAATTTTTCGAACGTGGCTTCCATCGTCATAAGGCAGCGGGGTAGGTTTCCCTCTCAAAAAGGCGGCATTTTTCCGCAGTCCTTCCAAACGGTTGAGGGTAGACAGCCTGGAAAGTCGTCCACCAACCTGCTTCCTGACAGGCTCTTGAAATTTGGAGATCACGGTTGCAGTTTACCCCAAGGGAAAGGAGATTCAAGCAGGTTTGCTCCGGACATGAATCAGGGCGATCAAGCAGCTAGGGAGAAAAGCGGAGCGAACTGGTAGAAGCACCATGGCGATTGGCTCTTAGCTTTCTCGCGATGGATTTCGGTCGACCGGGCTAAAGAGCCAACGTCGTAAACCTTGTAGCTCCTTAGTTTCCCCAGCTTGATCGCCCTGGGACATGAATGATGCCTTGCTGGCGTATTTCCCCAAGCCACCAGCCTGGCCGACCGGTCGTGACAGATCAACAATCACCCCAGTTTCTTCAGCGTCTTCTCGATCAACGTCTTCGTCCCCAGGACCCCGGCGACCGAGCCCTTTCCGCCTTCGAATTCGATTCCGATGTATCCCTTGAACCCGCCGTCCTTCACAATCTTGAGCATGCGATGAAAATCGGTATGCGCGGCTTCCCCGTCTTCCTTGATCTTGTGAACCTTGGCGCAAATCGCCTTGGCCCATGGCAACATGTCTTTGACTCCCTGATACTTGTCGTAGCCCTGAAAATTCCCAAAGTCCGGCAGGGTCCCGCAGTTGTCCCGCTTCACGGACTCCATCACTTCCTTCACCCAGTCGCCCTTGCTCGACCAATTCCCGTGATTCTCGACAATGGCATTCATCTTCATCGGCTTTAAAAGATCGCACAGTTGATGAAGTCCATCGACCGCCTGCTTCTTGACCTCCTCGCGATCTCCCTTCGAACGACAATCGACCCGAATCGAGTGACATCCCAGCTCCTTCGCAAACTCCCCCCAACGAGCCAGCAAGGCCGCCGCTTTTTTCCGTTCATTGGCATCGGCTGAATCGAGAGCCAAATCCGAGCGACAAAGCATCAACTGATTTTTCACCCCAAGATCCCCGCCTCGCTTTTTCAGCTCCGCAAGAAACTCCGCTGAATCAATCTTGTCCTCAAAAAACCCGTTAAAATACTCGAGCGCCTTGATCCCGGTCTTGTCGATCGCGAACTTCGGATAGTCCAGAGGATCCAGCTCCTTCGAGCGAAATAGGCTCGCAAAGGAATACTGCTGCAGCGAAATTTGCAGCCACGGGATCTTCTTTTCCTCAGCCCCAAAAAGAGAACCGGCAAAAGTGGCAGGAATGGCAGTGGCAAGAAAGGAACGGCGGGAAGTCGAAGTGTTCATCGTATTGATCAAAGGTTGATACGACGAAGAGTAAGAACTGCGCATCCTCGAGCCAAGGTCCTTTTCACCAACCCCAGACACAGCGCAATTTCTTTTTCCAACTCTCCGCCTGAAAGAGGCCTTTCCTCATCATCCGGCCATCCTCGCCCGGGCGTTCAGAATGCAATGCGGCGAAGATCTTTGACTTGATCAAAATGGCGATCTTGGCTGAGCAAGGGAAGTTGATGTTGTCTCGCCATCGCCGCAATCCAGGTATCGTTCGAGGGAATGGGCGATCCTTGCTTTTTGAGTTCGAGGCGAATCTCGGCGTACGATTGAGCAGTCGTATGACCCGCTGTCGCCACTTGAACGAGAGGGAGATAATCGCGAAGCCATTCTTCATAGCGCTCTCGATATCGTGACTGCCGAATTCCAAAATAATACTCGCCAAGAACGATACTCGGAATGATGAGAGAGGTCGCCGATCGAAGATGGGATTCAATTGAGGGCAGCCCATCAGCCCAGGCTGAAAGCGCGTTGGTATCGAGAATCATGCGAGATCGTCTGGATCGATTGTTTCAAATTCATCTTCGATCACCTCCATGATTTCCCGGGTCTCCTCAGAAAGGTCGCGGAGCTTGCCAAAGCCCTCCATCCACGGAGCTTCTCGCTTCTCACTTTGGCTCGCACGCTGAAGCTTTTCTTCAAGGGCATCAGTAAAGAACGCCTTCAAGGTAATCCCCTGACTGGCCGCTAAAGCTTTTGCCTTGCGAAAGGACCGATCAGGAAGCTCTAATGTTGTTTTCACAAACCCATATTCCCATATTTATGGGTTTTGTCAAATCGCCGTGCTATCAGCTCATCTCGCGAGCCCTGCCAGCAAGTAATCAACCGCAGACTCTCTCTGCGATCTGGTAAGCCCGCTACCCAGCCCTCCTCACCCAAAACTTTCACCAATACACGAAATCAACCCGACCCCGAATCCAAAGAGTAACTATAAACCCCTTGGATCTGCGAGGATACAGCTGATTTAATTTTCGAGATGCCCGGCATACTTTTGCCATACTTCTCCCGGCAAGCTCGCTGGCTTCGAACCACACACCCCACTCCCGGAAGCCGCCCTCGGTGCAAAGCTTCCCCACCCTCAGAAAGCGGTCGGTGGAGGAGGCGTGAGACGCCGTAAAGGAAATAGTGGAGGCGGTGGCGAGTGGCGCGAAGTGACGGTCTTGTGTCACAATGTAGACACTGCCAAGGTCAGTTTCCCACCGACCCAGGCATCGAGAATTGGAAAGAATTCGTGACCCGCCACCCGCGCTTAAACGAGAACGTTGGTGTCCAAACAGACAATCATGCCTGACGTAGCTGACTCCGAACCTCCGAAATGATCCGGGGAATGCGATCAAATTTTCCACTAACTCGTTCACCCTCTGCTTCGGATGGGATCTCCCGCCACAGCCTGTCTTTTTCAGCATGGAGGAGAACCTGATTCACCAGTTGTAATACCTCCTCGGACATCGCCTCGATGCGCTTAATGAGGTTCGGCTTTAAAGCGGAAGTGCCGGGAAAGACGGTGACCATAACAAGGGGCAATGTTTGAGATCAAAGCATTCCAAAGTGTCGAGGAGTGGTCAGAAAAGGTCCCGCCCATGAGATCTGGAATTTTGTAAGTTTGCCGACACTCCTTCGAATTTTCATCCCTTTCTTGGGACGATAACCCCGCGACTCGGGCTACATGCCTGCGCACCTTCGGAGCTTCTTGAAGAATTTTTTCAGAAGACAGACAATTTGAAATACATAGTGCAGATCTTGAACTGTGTCCATTCGGCGGCACACTGGCCGCATGCCAACCGCTTTCCCCGACTACCGTGTCCCCCAACCTGATCTCGCCGATACCACCAAACGGTATGCCGAGTTCCACGCCCGACTCGCTGCCGCGACCTCCGCACCTGATTGCCTGGCCATCGTGGCGGGTTGGGATGAGTTGCTCTGCCAGTTCAAGGAGTGGAGTTCACTCACCTACATTCGCTTTCAACAGGACACGCGGAACGTGGACGCCAAAGCGGCGATGGATGAACTCGATGCCATTGCGCCAAAATATGCCGACCTGGAAACCAAGTTCAAACAGGCACTCCTCGATTCGCCCTTCCGCAGCGAGTTGGAAAAAACCCTCACCCCGATGCTCTTCGCAAAGTGGGAGTGCAACACCAGGAGCTTCGCCCCCGCGATCGAGGAGGACATGGCGGCCGAAGCGAAACTGCAATCAGCCCACACCGCGCTGACCGCCGGGGCGGAGATCGAGTTTCGAGGCGAGAAATTTACGATCTCCGAACTCGATAAGTTCGGCGACGACGCTGACCGGGAGGCCCGCGAAGGAGCCTGCCGCGCGAACTCACAGTGGTTTATCGAAAACGCTCCCGAACTTGATCGCATCTACGACGAGCAGGTGAAACTTCGACACGCGATGGCCGGGAAACTGGGCTATGACAACTTCACCGAACTCGGCTATCAGCGCATGACACGGATCGGCTACGGACCGGAAGAAGTGGCGACCTTTCGAGACGAGATCCGCGACAAGGTGGTGCCACTGGCACTGGAGATCGCGGAGAAGCAGCGGACCACTCTTGGCGTGGACAAGCTCATGTTCTGGGATCACAACGCGCATTCGCTCGGCGGCAATCCCAAACCGCTTGGCGACCACGACTGGATGGTGGACCGGGCCACGGAGATGTTTGACGAGATGGGTCACGGGCTCGATTCATTTTTCGATGAGATGAAAGCACGCGACGTGATGGATTTGAAATCGCGTAAAGGGAAGGCCGGGGGAGGATTTTGCGATTTCCTCCACCGCTACGAATTCCCCTTCATCTTCTCGAACTTCAATGGCACCCGCGGCGACGTCGATGTCTTCACCCACGAGGTCGGCCACGCCTTTCAGAGCTACAGCAGCCGGAATCAGCCGATGAGTGACATCGTCTGGCCAACCACCGAAGCCTGCGAGATTCACTCGATGGCGTTGGAGTTTCTCACCTGGCCGCACATGGAAAAATTCTACGGCGAGAGCGCGGCCGAGGAATTGCGCCGCATCCATCTCAGCGCCTTTCTCCAGTTCCTGTGCTACGGGGTCTCGATCGATCATTTCCAGCACCTCGTTTATGAAAAGCCGGACGCCACTCCAGAGGAGCGCAATGCAATGTGGCAGGAAATCGAGCGGACCTACCTCCCGTGGTGGGACTTCGCCGATCTCCCTGCCGAGAGCAGCGGTCGCTTGTGGCAGCAGAAGGCGCATATCTATCAAAGCCCTTTCTATTACATCGACTACTGCCTTGCCCTGACGGGTGCCTTGCAATTCTGGTCAAAGTCGCGAAGCGATGCCGAAGGGGCCTTGAAGACCTATGCCGGGCTCTGCACCCTCGGCGGAAGCAAACCCTACACCGGGCTACTTAAGTCAGCAGGGCTACGCTCGCCATTCGAACCAGGTTGTCTCGACGAAGTCATTCAAGATGCCAAGAACTATCTCGATTCGATCTAAGTGAGATCGGTCTTCGTTTCGGTCGTGGAGGATTCCGACGGACTATTGGGCTGGTCGTAGAATGACCCATTGCCCGTCCTGGTCACGGACAATGACGCAGCCGGTTGGCTATTCGGAGGCAAGGGCATGGAACAAAGAACCCCAGCATCCACAAACCTCCCTGCAAATGGTGCAATTCGGTGAACCTGAGGCGTGTCATATCTTCAGTCCCCAAGGCTATCTGGCAGTCGCTTGACCATGCCTTGCCGGTATTCTTTAAGAATGAACATCTCCGGTCTGCTTGATGAGGAACCTCCTTCGTCCACTCCCGTTCTCCCCTCTCCGATCCCTTCGATGACGCCCTCAAGTGAACTCGCAGTCCGCGTAATGGAAAACACGAAGAACTTCGGCGATGGTCTTGTATCCACCGGCTTTGAAATCCCCGGCAAGGAACATGCCATCTCATCCGGGTTTCTCGGAAACGCAGGACTCTCCCAGCAGTTCCCGGCCAAGCTTCTCGAGCGAACCATCCCAGCCATCGTTCCTTACCTCCCCCTCGTCCCCCGGGGCAGGCCCCGTATCCGCACTCAAATTTTAGCCGCCAATACAAGAGAGCACCTCGACCAAGCGCGGGAGGACTTCGTCGAGGTGGGTCGGGAATTCGGAATCTGTCAGGAACTTCTACTCATCTTCAAGGATACGAACCCGGAAGAAGCTCCTGGCACTCACAGGCTGATTTAAGGAAACATTGACCTCGGTCTGTCCGGCGCCATCAGCTCCGACAAAATCGCTAAGTTCCAGCCAGTTGTCCAGTAATGTCGTTGACTCCTCGACGAGGTATGTGACGCCTGAAACTGTTCCAGCCACCGTGAAACTTGCCTGACCGTCCGATACGGAAAAGTCCGTAATCGCAAGATCCTTGCGACCAAGCCCCGGTACGGGCGAAATCGTACCATCCGCGAGGCCCTTAATCAATTGAGGACTCATCGAAACCTCCCAGACACCGACGTCATCAATCTCGCCTTCGAAGAAGTTTCCCGTCGCATCAAACACTCCCCCTCCTCCAATATTGAAGAAAAACGCGGAAGCATTCAGGGGAGTTGCGGCGGCACCCGTAATTGCCGGCTCTCCATTGAAGAAGATGGTTCGTCCGGTGGCATCTCCCACGAAGGCTATGTGAACCCATTCCTCGGAAGGTGTCAGGGTGGCATTGATCGCCCCACCCGGATTGGACCAAAGGTGGACATTGGATGCCACGCTGAATCCAAACTCGAGGATGTCATTTTGCCCAAAAAGACCGGAGCGATCCGCCTGGTCGATAGGGAATCGGATCCAGCCAGCCATCGTAAACTCTCCGATATTACTCAAGCTCATGGTCGTGGTGACCGCATCATCGAAACCATCGAAATCGATGGCAAAATCTCCGGGCAAGCCCGTGTGTCCCGCGACGTATGTCGCCCCGCCAAGCACCGAACCATCATTTCCATTTGGAGAAAGGTCTGCCGTGATTGTCTCCCCTTGATCATCAAAAGACCAAAATCCAAGCGGAGTGTGGAAGGGGGGCACGCTTAATGGGTCGGAGGGATCTGTCGAAGCGGCAACTTCCTGTTCGTCAAAATAGCCATCTCCATCGGTGTCGTGAACATGTGGATTTGATCCGGTCGCGTTTGCATCGACATAGTTTCCATCATTGGTCTCCACCCCATCGGGAAGAGAGTCATTATCAGTGTCAGGATCGAGAGGATCGGTGCCCGTCATCGTGGCGCTCACCCATGTTCCGGTATTATCTTCGGAACCATCGATCACTCCGTCATCGTCGGTGTCTTCCTTTTGTGGATCGGTCCCGAGCGTAAACTCATTGAGGTTGTTTGAAGAGTCCGAGTCAGGATCGCCCATTGGACCATTGTCGATATTCGTGGTCCCATCATCGTTGGGATCAAGACCGTTGCTTCCCTCGTAACCGTCCGGAAATCCGTCACTGTCCGTATCAGGCACGTGCGGATCCGAACCAGCCTCATTTTCATCAACAAAGTTTCCGCTGGTATTTTCAGCCCCATCGAGAAGACCGTCGTCATCAGTGTCATTGTCCAGAGGATCGGTGCCGGTGTCGCTTGCACTGAGATAGGTTCCGGTCTTGGTTTCAACATCATCGTTGAGACCATCTGCATCTGAGTCAGCCAAAATCGGGCTGGTCCCGGCAGCTTGCTCCTGCAGGTTGGTAAATCCATCACCATCTTGATTGCCGTCGGCACCGTCATCGCCCACGGCACTTTCAGGATCGAGGCCAAAGCTTATCTCCCAGCCATTCAGGAGCCCATCCGCATCATTATCACCACTGGGATCAACGACGTCATCAAGAATCTGGATGCCATTTAATGGTCCCCTTCCCGCATCCTCGGGATCACCATTACCGGAAGATCTCACTCGGAAATTTCGAGTCGTCAGACCGGTAAACACAATATAGTTCCCCTGTCTCTTATACACATCTGACGCTGCCGACGATCTACTC
>CAJXVQ010000294.1 GCA_913060685.1 uncultured Verrucomicrobiales bacterium | reverse complement strand
ATCTACACAGAGTAGATCGTCGGCAGCGTCAGATGTGTATAAGAGACAGATGTCGATGAAGTGGAGGCCGGTGGTGGGTTCGTCGAGGATGAGGAGGGAGTTGACGCTTCCGGTGGTGGAAGTGAGGAGTTGGCAAAGTTTGAGACGCTGGGCTTCGCCGCCTGAAAGTGTGTTGAGTGGTTGCCCCAGGCGGAGGTAGCCCAGGCCGGTTTCAACGAGGGGTTGGAGGATCCGGCGAGTCTTGGTGAGGAGGAGGTTTTCGCGATTGGATTGGCCCTCGATATCCTCAAGGAAGGTGATGGCTTCCGAGGCGGTGAGCTTGAGGAGATCGACGACTGACTTGCCGTGGTAGCGATAGGATTCGGCGGCGCGAGTGAAGCGGGTGCCGTTGCACTCGGGACAGGTGAGATAAAGGTCGGAGAGGAATTGCATCTCGACCTTTTCAAATCCATTTCCGGCGCAACGCTGGCAACGTCCGGTGCCGGAATTGAAGGAGAAGTAACCGGGGGTAAGGTCATTCGCCCGGGCTGCGGTGGTGAGTGCAAGGAGTTGGCGGAGATGCTCAAAGGCTCCGAGGAGAACGGCGGGTGTGGACCTAGGGGTGCGTGAGAGAGGGGACTGGTCGATGAGTTGAACGCCGTTGAGTTCATCGATACCGGAGACCTCTGCAGGAGCGGGTTCCTCGTCAATGCTGATGCCGAAATGGCGGGCGAGGTTGTTGTAAATGATGGGGTGAGCGAGAGTGGACTTACCGGATCCGGAAACACCGGTGAGGCAGATGAAGACTCCGAGGGGAAGATCGAGGGAAAGGTTTTTGATGTTGTTGGCGGAGGCGCGGCGGATTGCCAAGAGCGCTTTGGAGTTACGGAGCTTTTTAGGAAGAGGGATTGTTTTTTGGCCTCGCAGGTAAGGCAGGGTTTGGGAATCTTTGAAAGTCGAACGCTGGGCATCGAAAGTTGAAGACTGAATGTTTCCCTGGAAGGTGATGGATCCGCCGTGTTCACCGGCCAGCGGCCCCATGTCGATGAGGTGATCGGCTTGGCGCATGACGGCTTCATCGTGCTCGACGACGACGAGGGTGTTTCCCTTGTCGCGGAGATCGTGCATGACCTTGGTGAGCCGCTCGATGTCCCGGTGGTGGAGTCCGACGGTGGGTTCATCGAGGACGAAGAGGGTCTGGGTGAGGGCCGAGCCAAGGCAAGTGGTGAGATTGACACGAGCGATTTCTCCCCCGGAAAGGGTGCGGGCGGGGCGGTCGAGAGTGAGGTAGCCGAGCCCGACCTGGGTGAGGTAGTGAAGGCGTGAGGTGATCTCGGTCAGAACAAGTTGGGTCGTTTTGTCGAGAGGGGCATGGGAGGTCGCGACACCTTCGAAAAAGAAGAGGAGTTGATCGAGGGGGATGTGCCAAAGTTCGGGGAGGGTCTTGCCCAGGATTTTGAAGTGGAGGGCGTCGGGCTGGAGGCGGGTTCCCTGGCAGTCGGAGCATTCGGTGTAGGCCCGGTAGCGTGAAAGGAAGACGCGGACGTGCATCTTGTAGGCCTTGGTTTCGATCCAGTCGAAGAATCCCTGGATGCCATACCACCGGCCTTCCTGCGAGAGGGCTTCGGATTGTTCGAGGGAGGAGAGGGGCGATTTGTTACTGCGTTCGCCGTACTTGACCCAGCGATGCTGATCCGGAGTGAGTTCATTCCAGGGGGTGTTGGGGTTAATGTCGACGGATTTGCAGTTGCGGAGGAGGTCGCGTTGGCAGTTTTCTCCCCGTTCTCCCTGGAAGGGTTTCACTGCGCCATCGCGAAGAGAGAGGAGGTGGTTGGGGACGGCTTTTTCGAGATCGATTCCGATGACCCGTCCAAAGCCCCGGCAGTTGTTGCAAGCTCCGAGAGGGGAGTTGAAGGAGAAGAGGGAGGAAGTGGGTTTGATCAGAGGGGCCCAACTGGTGGTGAACTCTGAAGGGGGAACAGTGAGATCCGGGCCTTGGACGAAAGCGCGCCCTTTTCCAAGGGTGAGGGCTTGTTCGAAGGATTCGGTGAGTCGGGACTTGTTGCGAGGGCTGACCTTGAGGCGGTCCTGGATGATGAGGACCTCGGTGGGGAGTTTTTTAAGGGTTGGGGCTGAGTCGGTACGAATCACTTCACCTTCGATGAAGACGCGGAGGTAGCCTTGTGAGTTGAGGAAGGGGAAGAGTTCTTCCGGGGAAGTGTCTGACGGGACCGGGATTGGGAAAAGGATCAGGATGGAATCGTCCTGATGGTGATCCCGAACCCAGGAGAGGATGGAGCCGGGCGTGTCCGGACGGACTTCCTCGCCGGTGGTGGGGTGGTAGCCTTTGGCGAGGCGCGGGTAGAGCAGCTTGAGGTAGTCGTTGACCTCGGTGAGGGTGCCGACAGTGGATCGCGTGGTGCGGATGGTGTTTTTTTGCTCGATGGCGATGGCCGGAGGAATGCCTTCGATGCGGTCGACCTCGGGTTTGTCCATGCGGTCGAAAAACTGTCGGATGTAGGGCGAGAAGGTCTCAACGTAGCGCCGCTGCCCTTCGGCGTAGAGGGTGTGAAAGGCGAGTGAGGACTTCCCTGAACCGGAGGGGCCGGTAATGACGGTCAGCTTTCCAAAGGGAATATCGAGGTCGAGATTCTTAAGGTTGTGCTGACGGGCTCCGCGAATGCGGATGGAGTTTGGGGACGATTTGGAGTCAGCTTTCTTCGGCACGCGCGAGGTTAGCGCGGGAGGAGGAGGGCGCAAGCAGGGGGACGAAATTTCAGGAGCGTTTACTCCTCGTCCTTTTCGTCCTCCTCTTC
This sequence comes from uncultured Verrucomicrobiales bacterium, assembly GCA_913060685.1. Classification (GTDB taxonomy): domain Bacteria; phylum Verrucomicrobiota; class Verrucomicrobiia; order Verrucomicrobiales; family Akkermansiaceae; genus SW10. Next base: position 5,433 of record CAJXVQ010000294.1, on the reverse strand, counting down.
CGCAGGCTCTTCCGGGAGAGGAACCTTTTTGTTCTCCATGATCTGGTTAAAGCGGTCGTTGTTGTCCTTGGTGACGGTGTTTTCGAGGATGAACATTTTCCCTTTCGCCTCTTCACCTTTTTTGAGGACAGCCTTGGAGGTATCGAGAAGGGCATCGAGATAATCTTCTTTGGCCTTTTGGTAATCTTCTTCGTATTCCTCTTTGAGTGCTTTGGATTCCTCACGGGCGTCTTCCAGCTCCCGCTTCATTTTTCCGGGGGCTCCCGGCGGGAGGTTTTCGGGAAGTTCGTTCTTATCGAGATACTTTTGTATTTCCGCAACGAAGCCCGCCTTTATTGGACCTGGAATCCTTTCCATGTTGTTGATGTCGGTGATGGTGTCCTTGAGGAAGTCCTGAATGACTTCATCGTATTCCCGGCGGAATTTGCGATAGTTGCGCCCATGGCGGGCGCGGATCTTGTCCCTGACTTCTTCAAGGGCCGCAAGGAGTGCATCGTCTCCGCCGCCGAGGGCTGAGGCCTTGGGCATGTTGCGGAGGGCTGGAACCGACCATTCGATGAGGAAGTGGCTGGTTTTGTTTCCGTTGGGACCTTCGTCGTTCGCTCCAAGTTTGCCCTTCTCGCTCTTGATCGCAAGGCAGGGCTCGTTTTCGTTGAGGTTGTCGGGTTGTCCTTCGAGCCAGGTGATGAAGGTGAAGACCTCGCCCGTGACGTATTTCCAGATTTCAGGGAAGGCCTTGTCGCGCTGTCCTCCGATCCAGCTGCTGGCGTTGTCGTCAAGGGTATCCTTGAGGGTCAGGGCGATGAAAGCGGCTTCTTTGTCGTTTGACGGGACTGCGAGGTGTCCTCCGGCGTTCGAAGCGATCGTCGAAGCATCCTCCCAAGAGATGGAACGGTCCAGAAGGAGGAATCGTGAGCCTCCGACATTGTAAGTGCCGGCCGGGAAAATCGGAGTGCGTTTGTTGTTGAGTGCTTCTCCGGTCTTGGCAAGTTGGGCCTCGATGGAAGCTGGCGAAGCGCCGTCGAGACGCCATTCCAGGAGGAAGGGGAATCTCTGAAGTCGGTGGTGATCTTCGATGTTCGGAGATTTCGGTGAAATGGCGGCAAAGTTTTCACCGTTTGGATTATCGCTGGTTTGATTGTCAGGAGATTTAGCGAGCCAGACCGATTGATCGACTGGTGATCCGTTGGTCCAATACCATTTGCTTTCAAAACCGGAGTCGGAGGCTCCAAGCCAAACCGGAGACGGGTTTTTGAAGTTTTCGTGGAACCATTTTAGGTCCTCCGAGGTGGCCAAGATGGAAAGGTGGGCGCCATGTTTGCGGGCGAAGTTGCTCGCATCATCCCAATTCATATTCTGATCGACGAGGAAGTGGGCGGTTTTTTCACGCTTAACGGTTTCCAGAGGGAATTTGGAGCGGTCACCTTCGAGAAGAGTTCCGGCAAGTCGAGCGAGCGATTGCATGGGAGTCTCCTTCGGCTTTTCAGGTTTCTCTTCAGTGGGCTTTGGCTTGTCCTTTTGAGCCATGGGGTCCTTTTTAGGACGAGGTTTTTTATTGGGACGATCCTGTTCTTTCCTTGGCTTTTTATTTTTGTCCTTTTTCGGTTCTGCTTGTTTGTCCGGGTTCTCCACCTGGGGGGGGGGCGGATCTTCGCGAAGAAGGAAATACGCGGCCGCTCCTCCTCCCAAAATGAGCATGAAAAAGAGCAGGAATGCGAGCCCTCCTGATTTTTGCTGACTGCTGGCCAGGGTTGGTTGAGGGGTCAGAGGTGAACCTGCTGAGACACTGGGGGCCGTTGCAAACTTGGGGCCGGAGAGTTTCGGGATGAGGTTGTCGAGATCATCGGCAAGCTGATCCACATTGGCATAGCGGAGTTTGGGGTCCGCGTGAGTCGCTTTCTTGAGGATGGTGTCGATTCTGGGATCGATCCCGGTCGTCATACTATGACTGTGGGGTTCCGGGTGACACCCACAGAGGAGTTCGTAGAGGAGGGCTCCTACGGAGAAGATGTCCGAGCGAGCGTCAACGTTTACCCCTTCCTGAAAAATCTCAGGGGCGGTGTAGCCCGGGGTTCCGAAGATGACTCCTTCTTCGCGGGCCCGGTCCACGGGTTGGGCGAGCCCAAAGTCGCCGATCTTTGGTTTGGCGTCGGTGTCGAGGAGGATATTGGCTGGCTTGATATCCCGGTGGATAATACCGCCGCGGTGGGCATGGGCGAGTCCGCGCGAAATGGTGGAAACCATGTCCAAGGCCACCATGGGATCGATGGCTTTGTTATGGGCGGAGTAGTAGAGCGCCTTCCCCTGAACGAACTCCATAATGATATAGAGCATTCCTTCGATATCACCGAAATCGTAAACCGCGATGAGATTCGGGTGATTCAGGCGGGCCATGGCTTTTGCCTCGGCCTCAAATGATGCGCGAAACTGTGGGTCGTCACCAAACTCGCGCGGAAGAATTTTAATCGCGACAGAACGGTCGAGCGATTTTTGTCGTGCCTTATAGACCGCTCCCATCCCGCCTTGAGCGATAAAAGCCTCGAGGTCATAGGCTGGAAAGAGTGGCGTGAGCTCCTCAAGGGTGGGAGCGATGAAATCGGTGGGATTCGACTGTTCTTCGGCCATGGTGCGTGCGTTTGGGAAGGGTGAGGAGACGTTGGCGTTGTTTAAAGGAAAAGTTTCTCGGAGTAAACCCCCCCGTCACAAAACCATAATGCAACATAGTGCAAGTAGCTATCTTAGTGCCAAATTTAGATTTAGCCCAACAGAAGTTCTGCAATTTGCACTGCATTCAGCGCGGCACCCTTTTTGACCTGATCTCCGACGACCCAAAGGACGAGGGCATTTGGGAGGACCTGATCCTTGCGAATACGGCCGATTTCGCAGTCATCACGCCCGGTAGTGCCGAGAGGAACGGGGTAGATGCCCTGCTCCGGGTCATCGATTAATTTGATCCCGGGCTTACCCGCAAAGGCAGCTCGAGCTTCTGCCACGGACGGGTCGCGGTCGAAAATAGCGGTGATTGAGATCGAGTGGGAGCGCATCACGGGCACTCTGACACAAGTGCAGGTGACCTTGAGGTCGGGGAGATTGAGGATTTTACGTCCCTCGTGGAGCATTTTCTGCTCTTCCTTGGTGTATCCATCTTCCAGAAAGACATCGACGTGGGGAATGACGTTGTGAGCAATCTGGTGAGGGTAGATGCTTTTCTCGATTGGAGCGCCTGTTGCGATGGCATTGATTTGGTTCTCCAACTCAGTGATCCCTTGTGCTCCGCTGCCTGAAACCGCTTGGTAGGTGGAGGCAATGATCCCCTTGAGCCCGAAGGCTTGGTGGAGAGGGGCCAGCCCCATGAGCGTTATGATCGTGGAGCAATTGGGGTTGGCGATGATGTTACGGGGCGTGTTTTTGGCCTCTTCTCCGTTGATTTCAGGGACGATCAGCGGGACATCGGGATCCATGCGGAAGGCGGAGGAGTTATCGATAACAAGGCAACCTGTAGCGGCGGCGATCGGTCCGAATTCCTGTGAAATTCCTCCCCCTGTGGAGAAGAGTGCGATGTCGATTCCGGCAAACGAGTCGGCAGTCAGCTCTTTGATAATGAGGTCCTCGCCGCGGAAGGGGAGGGATTGCCCGGCTGAGCGGGCCGAGGCGAGCAGGGTAAGTTTCGAGAGCGGAAAATTCCGTTCTTCGAGACAAACGAGCATTTCGCGTCCTACCGCACCGGTGGCGCCAACAATGGCAACATGAGGCTGATCTTGCATGAAGGGCGGGGACCCTATCCGGCTTTATGGTTGATGCAATCCCAGTTTTAGGGATGGGGAGGATTTAGGAAGGATTGAAAAAGTTAGAAAAGATCACTTAACCCCTTGCATGGTTAAATTGAGTTTACTATTCTCCTGCCAACTTGGAACGGGTGGTGCTTGTCATTCCCCGAACCTGATTACCGAAAAGACCTTTAGGTTCTTCGGGATAAAGAACAAAACCAACAAAAAGAAATAACAATGAAAATTGCAACCGTCCTCGGTCTTATCGCAGCACTCGCTGGCTTCTCCCTCACTTCTTGCGGAAGTGCTCCACCAGAAGCTCCGGATCCAGCACCTGCTCCGGTCGAGATTCCAGCTTTCAAGTAATCTCGATAACCGATTAAAAGGTTTGAGCCGGAGCCGGTCCATTCGTGACCGCTCCGGTTCTCCATTTCAAAACACAATCACATAGCCTATCCCATGAAACTCATCAAAGTTATTTCCCTTGCTGCATTTGCAGTGGGTTCTCTTGGTCTTAGCTCCTGCGGGTGCTGCACCGGTGAAGAGTCTGTTCCTCCCCTCCGCCCACTTCCTGCATTCAAGGATATTCCTGTCCAGGAAATCCCTGTGACATACGAGAAGTAATTTTCGGACGAACCAATTTTCAAGGAGAGCCATGGCACGTGCTGTGGCTCTTTTTTTGTGTCGATAGAATGTAACTCAGGCGAGGATCGGTTTGACGATCTGGCCGTGAACGTCGGTGAGCCGGTAGTGGCGACCCTGGAATTTATAGGTCAGTTTCTCGTGGTCGATGCCGAGTAGGTGAAGAAGAGTGGCCTGAAAATCGTGAACGTGGACGGGATCCCTGACCGCGTTAAAGCCGATATCGTCTGACTCTCCGTAGGTCATGCCGGGTTTGATTCCGCCGCCGGCCATCCAGACTGTGAAGGTGTAGGGATGGTGGTCGCGGCCCCACTTTGGTCGGTTGTCGATGTTACCCTGTAGGAAAGGCGTGCGGCCAAACTCACCTCCCCAGATGACGAGGGTTTCGTCGAGAAGTCCTCGCTGCTTGAGATCCTGAACGAGGGCGGCCGATGGTTGATCGGTGTCGCGACACTGGTTGTAGAGTTCCGTGGTCAGGGAATTATGCTGGTCCCATCCTGCGTGCATGAGTTGGATGTAGCGGGTCCCCCGTTCGAGCAGGCGGCGTGCGAGGAGACAATTACGGGCAAAGGATCCTGGCTCGTGGACCTGGGGGCCGTAGAGATCGAGGGTCGATTTTGATTCGCCCGAGATGTCGGCGAGTTCGGGAACGCTCGTCTGCATGCGATAGGCCATTTCGTATTGGGCGATCCGGGTTTGAATCTCGGGATCACCGGCCGAGGCATATTTGCTCTCGTTGAGGGCTGCGATGCCATCGAGCATCTGGCGACGGAGAGCAGGGCTCACTCCATCGGGATTGTTGAGGTAAAGAACCGGACTGCTCCCGGCGCGGAGTTTCACCCCCTGGTGGCGCGAGGGCAGGAAGCCCGAGGACCAGTAGGAGTCGTAGAAGATCTGGCCGCAGCTGGTGTCCTTGGTCACCGAGGTCATGACGACGAAGGTGGGGAGGTTTTCGTTCATGGAGCCCAGTCCGTAGGAGAGCCATGAACCGCTGTCTCTTATACACATCTGACGCTGCCGACGA
>CAJXVQ010000293.1 GCA_913060685.1 uncultured Verrucomicrobiales bacterium | reverse complement strand
ACAGAGTAGATCGTCGGCAGCGTCAGATGTGTATAAGAGACAGCCCCCGAGCATGCCCCCCAGAATGATGACTTTGAGCTGATAGCGTTCGGTGATTTGGGGGACGACCAAGGTCATGGCAACGGCAAGGGCCACAAACACGAGACCGGCGGCCCCGCACATCCAACGCAGAGTCCTTTCCATCCTTGTCGGGATCAGTTCCACGACCGGCAAGGTGCGCCCATCACGGCTGATTGTCTTTTCACTGATCCTCATTCGTGTCGAAGCTTAGACCGAAATCTGCGACTTGTAAAAAGAGCACTCGATGAAAGTAACCTCAGCTTGAAGACAGACACCATCGACGATGACATTATACAAAAGTATGAGATTCCTGGATCTTCAAGAGAGGGACCAATCCGAAAGCTCATGTCGTGATTCCGCCAGATGTTCCCCGCAAGTAATCACACCGAGTGGCAGGCTTCTCTTAAGCACAACGCTTGCGGGATCGCCGACGCGGCATTACAGACCCTTTGTGAGCGCTTTGGATCCCTATCAACTTCGCCAGGAGTTCCCCATCTTGAATCAAGAGATCAACGGGAAACCTCTCGTCTATCTCGATAACGCCGCCACCTCCCAAAAGCCGCTTTGCGTTCTCGACTCGTCCCGGAACTACTACGAGCGAATCAACTCCAATATCCACCGTGGTGTTCACCGGCTTTCCCAAGCGGCCACTGCCGCCCACGAAGCCGCCCGGGAGACCATCGCAAAGCATCTCAATGTAAATCGCCCCGAGGAGATCATCTTCACTTCCGGCACCACTGATTCCGTCAATTTGGTCGCCTCCTCCCTCGGTCGCTCGGATCAATTTCAGAAGGGAGATGAGATCATTGTTTCCGGATTGGAGCACCACTCCAACACGGTTCCTTGGCAAATGCTTTGTGAACGACTGGGAATAACTCTCAAAGTCATCCCCGTCCTTGATGACGGCACCCTCGATTTGGAGGCATACGACGCTCTTCTCTCCGAACGGACCAAGTTGGTTTCCGTGAATCATGTTTCCAATGCTTTCGGGACTGTGAATAACGTCATTCATATTTGTTCACAGGCCAAAAAGGTGGGCGCTCTCACTTTTATCGATGGCGCTCAATCGGTTCCGCACTTTGGCGTTGATCTTCAGTCGTTTGATTGTGATTTTTATGCTTTTTCCGGACACAAGGTTTACGGCCCCACTGGAATTGGCATTCTTTACGGGAGATATGATTTACTCTGTAAATTGCCTCCCTGGCGAGGTGGCGGCGAGATGATCAAGGAGGTCACTTTCGAAAAGACGACCTACAACGATCCCCCTTTTAAATTCGAGGCAGGCACTCCAAATATCGAAGGAGGCATCGCATTGGCAGCTGCAATCGACTATGTGAATAACTTGGGAGCAACGAATATCGCGGCTCATGAGGATGCTTTGATCAAGAGAGCAGCCACCATTCTGGCAGAGATTGACGGCATCACTCTCTACGGTCCCGATGACCGGGCAGGCGCTCTTTCCTTCAATGTCGAAGGAGTTCATCACTACGACCTGGGCACCCTGCTCGACCAGATGGGCTTCGCCCTCCGCACCGGTCACCATTGCTGCCAGCCCCTTATGGCTCGATTCGGAATAACAGGCACCATTCGGGCCTCCTTCGCCGCCTATAACACCATCGAGGAAGTTGAGGCCCTCGGCAAAGCGGTTGAAAAAGCCCTCATGATGTTGCGTTGATTCCGTTGCCTTTCCCCCTCTCCAAGGCTATGGATCTCCCGTGACCATCACCGAGAAACAACAGGAACTCCTCGACGAACTCGATCTGTTTCAAGATTGGACCGAGCGCTACGAATATGTCATCAGCTTGGGCAAGAAACTCGCACCTATGGATGAGAGTCTTCACACCACGGATCGTCTCATCAAAGGCTGTCAATCCCAGGTCTGGCTCGACTCCTCCGCGAAGGAAGGTCGCATGAATTTCCTCGCTGATTCCGACTCCGTCATCACCAAGGGCATGATCGCACTCTTCGTCCGCGTCCTGGATGGCGAATCGCCCGAAGACGTCCTCACCGCTGATCTCTCCTTCATTGACAAGACCGGCCTCAAGGAGCATCTCGCTCCCACCCGCGCCAATGCTCTCACGCTCATGGCTGCCCAGATGAGAAAGGGTGCCCTGCAAGCCATTCAGGCCTGACTTCATGGAGCTCGTTCTCGGCACAGCCAAAATTGAGCTTCTCCCCGGGCGCGCCACCTTTCTCTGCGACTCCGCCGCTCTAATTGTCTCGGACCTCCATCTCGGAAAATCCGCCACTTTCCGCAAACGCGGGCTCGCTGTGCCCGAGGGGTCGACGGCATCCGACCTCTCCCGGCTCACAGGCCTCCTCAAAAAGACCAAGGCAAGTCAGCTCGTCATCGCCGGTGACCTTGTCCACTCTGCCGATGGACTCACTGCCTCTGTCATCGCATCTTTGAAGGACTGGCTCGAGGAGATCAGCATCCCGGTCACTCTTACCGAGGGAAATCACGATAGCCGCTCCTGGCTTTCGAGACACAAACTGAACTTCAAAACTACTCCTTCCCTTGAGATCAGCGACCTTCTCATCACCCACGATCCTGCCGACCTACAACCAGATCAACACGGCATCGCAGGCCATCTTCACCCCGGTATTCGCGTCAAAGAATCAGCCCGCCAATCACTTCGCATCGGCGGATTCTATCTTCGCCAATCCAACCACCTCGTTCTCCCAGCCTTCTCCGAATTCACGGGCACCCACCCCGTTTCCATGAGTCCAGGCGATCGCTTTTTTGTAGAGCTCAATGACAAGATCTCCGAGATCCCGGCCACTCTCTTCCGTCGCTAATCCGGTCGAGCGACTCCCAACGCAAGAAAGCCCACTGCTTTGGAAACAGCACCGATCCTCTTACAATCCCTTTTCAGATCGACTCGGCGGCTCTGCTATGGTGGTTTGATATCGCCTATGAAATCCACGATCCTCTCCCTCGCCGTTTTTGCCAGCTTGTTGGCCACTCTGATCACACACTCTCAAACCGCAACCGAGGACTTTGATCCCCTTGGTCAACTCAACGATCTTCCTCGCATGATCCGGGTGCAGGCTGAATTTATCGAGATGCCCCAAGCGGCCTACACCAAGATCATGGCGAAACCCCGCACGTCGGCGAACGATACCGACCTGCGCGCCGAGTGCGCGAAGCTCATCGCCGCAGGTGAAGCGGGAGTCCTCGAAAGCATGTGCGTCACCGCCCTCCCGGGTCAGGCTGCCACCACCGAATCAATCTCCGAATACATCTATCCCACTGAGTATGAACCTGGAGAGATCCCGGACGAAATAGACGGTGAAGCACTCCCTCAAAACACGCCCATTGGCTCACCGCCAACCCCAACAGCATTTGACACCAAAAATACGGGATCCACTTTTGAAGTCGAAGCGCAGATCGATGTCAACGCACCCATTGTAGAACTGCGATTCACCCCGACTATCGTTTATCATGTCGACACCGTGAATTGGGGATCTGAGAAAATTGTTGGAGCTGCCGGACCTGTTAAGATGCCCACCTTCTATGTTCTCACCGTCAAATCCGGAGCCACCGTTGTCGCAGGCGAGCCCTCCATGGTCGCCGCACTTTCTCCGAAGAGTGAGAAAGGAGTGATGGATTCCTCGCGCAAGATCATGGTCTTTCTTCGTGCTGACATCATCACCGTTGGCAAATAATCCACTCCCATCGACCTCGTCCCACGAAACTGAATCCATTCGATTCCATGAAATCCACCTTCTTTTCCCTTCTGGTTCTCACCAGCCTTCTCGCCACTCTCACGACTCGCTCTCAAATCCCGACTGCGGACTTTGATCCCCTCGGCGAGATTAATGACCTGCCCCGGATGGTCCGGATCCAAGCCGAGTTTATCGAAATGTCCCATCCCACTTACACCAAGCTCATGGCCAAGCCACGCACGTCGGCCAACGATGCCGACCTCCGGGCCGAATGTGCCAAGCTCGTCGCCGCAGATCAGGCCGGGGTTCTCGAGACGATGTGTGTCACCGCCCTCCCGGGACAAAACGCCACCTCCGAATCCATCGCCGAATACATTTACCCCACTGAATACGAACCAGGCGAAGTCCCCGATAAGATCAATGGGGATGCCGCTCCCGGAGACACTCTTTGGGGTTCCCCTCCCACCCCCACCGCCTTCGATATCAGAAACCTAGGCTCAACTTTCGAGGTCGAGCCAATGATCGATGTCAATGGCCTCATGGTTGAGGTCCGCTTCAGACCGACCATCGTCTATCATGTCGACACCATAAACTGGGGCTCCGAGAAAACTATCGGAGCCGCCGGCCCCATTGAAACGCCGACCTTTTATACTCTTCAACTTTCATCCGGCACCATTCTCGTCTCGGGCGAGCCTTCCATGGTTGCCGCTCTTTCTCCCAAAAACGACAAAGGCCTCACCGACACCTCCCGCAAGATCATAATCTTCCTTCGGGCCGACATTCTCACCGTCGGTAAATAATCTCCTACTTCCCATTACGCCATGAACTTCCACGGCCTTCTCCGCTGGCTCCTTGTCTGCACCTTCCTGCTCAACGCTCACGCCTTAGCCCTCCCCGGCCCCAAACTGACGGTTCAAGGAGCACGAGGTGAGCGCGTCACTCTCTCCATCGAATCTTTCGAGGCCAAAGTCCTCCTCTTTGACGACCTCGCCGAAACCACCATCACGATCACCTTTCACAATTCCGAAAGCCGGGTCATTGAAGGCGAATTTGCAATGCCCCTCCCACCCGGCGCCACTGTTTCCGGCTACGCGCTCGATGTGAACGGCAAGATGCGGGAAAGCACCGTTGTCGAAAAAGAACGTGCCCGCTTCGCCTACGAATCGATCAAAAGATTAATGATCGATCCCGGATTCATTGAGCGCGAGGAAGGAAATATCTACCGCACCAAAATATTTCCCATCCCGGCGAACGGAACCAAGGCCGTCCGTCTTTCCTACTGCGAAGCCATCGACCCAAACGGCGACCATCTCGACTACCGCCTCCCACTTCCAGTCACCGCGATTAAGAACATCAGTTTTGAGATCGAACATCTCGAAGGCAAATCACTCACCTTTATAAAAAGCGGAGACCTCACCTTTGTTCAAGAGAGTCCCGGCAAGCACTTCGCAAAGGCCACCAGGAAGACCCTGCCTCCTGAACTCATCGTCCGAATGACTTCGCCGAATGAGTCAATTTCCATCAAGTCGAAAGACTATTCCTACCTCCGCAAGGCTCCCAGGAAAGGGATGATGAAGATCATCCCTGAAAGCTCGTCAACGATCGAACTGGTCTGGGACTGTTCTGAATCCGGACGTCAAAGGAACCACATCAAGGAGTTCGCCTTTCTCGACCAACTCTTTCGAAATCATCCCGACCTCACCATTAATCTTACCTTCCTCCATTTCATCACGGCACCAGGAGGAACCTTTGCCGTAAAAGATGGGAATTGGTCAAAGCTTAGAAAAGCTCTGGAGGAAACCTTTTACGATGGAGTCACGAACCTCGCCGCCATTCCGGAAAAACCCCATCCCATCCTTGTCTTCACCGATGGGCAATCGCATTTCGCCAGCCTCTCCCAAAGCTGGTCAACTCCGGTGACCTTGATCGACAGCACAGGCCTTGCCGCTCCTTACTGGACAGATCACGCCCTCCAAAGCGGAGGGCACTACATTGACCTTAGCAAGGAAGAGCCACTGAGCTATCCATCTTCTCCAAAACGTGAATTCGGTTTCAAAAGCGAACTACTCAAGAAAATCCCCGGCGGAAAAGTCTTGAGTTTCGGGAACCCCCGCGTCGTCAAATTGATTTCCACCCACTGGGCCCAGTCAAAACTTCGCGATCTCGAATCACGATTGATTCCGGACTCAAAAAAAATCATCGTTCATTGCAAGAAACACCATCTCGTCAGTGACTTCACTTCGCTCATCGTCCTGGAGCGATTCGAGGATTATGTCCGCTACGAAATCCCACCTCCGGAACCCCAGCTACGCAAGCGATACGATGAAAAAATTGCGCGTAAGCAAAGAAACATCTATGCCAACGACCCTATTGCCAAAATCTGGAACGAACGCAAAGGATGGCACTCGCAATTTTTCCCGTGGCAGGAACAAATGCTCAGGCCATCACTCCGTCGCTTGATCGTCTGGAGGAAGTCACTCAACAAAGTTTTCGAACCAGCCGAACTTAACCCGTTGACACTTCGTCATGTCGGAGACCTCGAGAAGGAAATCACCGGGCTTTTTGAAGATAGACGGAAAAAGCCGTTTCAAAAAGACGCCGACTACCGAGCCTGGCTTAAGAGTCTGCAATCCACTTACAACAAGATCCAGCAAGTCCAAGGACTCACTGCCGGAACGCTTACCAAAGATAAAAAAATGGCCGTCGCCGTCAACGGCCTCGTCAATCAACCCGGTAAAATTAAGGCACCTTCGAATCTTACTCTCCTCGCAGCAATCAAAGAGGCCGGAGGAATTTCACGACTGGGTTCCGGCTCCCGGGTTTCCCTCTATCGCGCCGCCCACAAGACAACCTACAATACCCTCAGTGAGAAACTTTCGGACGTTACGCTCATACCAGGCGACCTAATTGTCGTCGAGCAGGAATGGGTGGATTGGGAGGATAATGGTGCCGATCCCTTCTCAGCTGGCCTACCTCCTGAACCTGTCGATCATCGTAAGGCTCCCGCCGTCGTCACCGATTTCGTAGACCCTCCTTTCATGAACGATGGCGGCGGCGGAGATTCGGACCCCTTCGGCGGTCCAGCCCCCAACGCCAAAAGCAATGGAGTTTCATTTACCGGAATCCCCCAATCTCCCGACGCTGATTTCACCTTCATTCGAAAAGCTCTTGAAGTGTCCAAGAACAGTATCGCTTCCTATCAAGCCCTTCGTCTCGAACCTCGATATCCCGATGAATTCTACCTCCAAATTGGAGACCTCTTGATGGCAAAAAAGAAACCCGAACTCGCTCAAAGAGTTCTCTCAAACCTCATCGAAGGACCATCCCCACGTCCTGCAGCCTATCGTAAGTGGGCTTACCTGATAGCCAGGCACTCTGACTGGGAAAGTGCGGAGGATCTTCTCCATCGCATCGCCCAACTCTACCCTAACGATCAGGCCATCGCTCTTGATCAAGCTTGGGTGGCCGGAAAGCTCCGAAAGGAGATTGGTAAAAAGAACCACTTGGCCCGCGCCATGGAGTTAGCGAATCCAATGAACAGGGACTCAATGAACCTCGCCGAAATTGCAACCACCGAAACGCGCCACAAAAAAGATCTCCCTCTTGACCTCCGCATCGTCGTCACCACCGCTTCCGGACAGGATCTCAATCTTCGTCTCAAGGAACCACTCAAGACCGTCGCTCGCTTCACCAATTGGCAGGGCACCTCTAAAATCGGAGGTCGCTCATTCGAGTCAATCGGAGTCGCTGAATATGCCCTTCGACTTGCCGTCCCCGGCACCTATCAACTCAGCTACCAAAGTAGAACCGCGCAAATCATCCGCATTCAAATCTACCGTGACTGGGGAAAACCTCAACAGACCCTCAAGGAAAAAATCATCTCCCTTCCGGCAACACGTTCCCAAACCATTTTTATGAGCTACCAGTTCAATTTAGAATAAGTCACCAGAAAACGTTCACATCCGGAAACCCCCGTTCTTAAAGAATCCCAAAACAACGCTGGTCTTTCACTTTGCGAGCCAGCCCACACAGACACATGAAACTCTTACTTCTAACATTCCTCATCCTTCCGGGTCTATCTCTACCGCTCACCGCCGAGAGCGCAACCCGCCCCAACGTCCTCCTCATCCTCGCCGATGACCTCGGCTTCTCCGACCTTTCCTGCTACGGAGGGGAAATCCCCACCCCCAACCTCGACCGACTTGCCACCGGCGGAGCCAAGTTCTCCTCCTTCTACACCAGCGCCCGCTGCTGCCCCTCCCGGGCGTCCCTTGTCACCGGCCTCCACCCCCACCAGGCTGGTATCGGCTCCTTCACGCAAACCAGACAACCTCCCGGCAAAGGTCTGGCCTACAAAGGCGCACTTCTCCCCACTTGCGCCACCCTCGCGGAAATGCTCCACGACGATGGCTACTCCACGTGGATGGTCGGCAAATGGCACATGGCTCAACCCGGACCCATCGTGCGTGGTTTCCAAAACCTGTCTCTTATACACATCTCCGAGCCCACGAGACCGAGGCTGATCTC
>CAJXVQ010000292.1 GCA_913060685.1 uncultured Verrucomicrobiales bacterium | reverse complement strand
CAAAGACCAGCGCTAAATCAACATTGCTCTGGCTCCGTTTCCCGGGGCCACTTCAGTGAGAACCTCGATCTCCGGGGTGGAAAGTGTTCCCGGAATGATGAGGTATCCGTCTTCTGAAAAATCAGCAGGAATCATTTGAGTCTATGGGGCTACTTTCCCTGGAGGCGGAAGGACCAGGTATAGGTGCCGGTTGGTTTGATTCGGTATTCAGGGAGGACGCGGGCACCCCAGGAGTTAATGCCGCCGACGCCCATTTGTAGGTGGTCGATGTTGAGGGTGACGATGTCGCGCTTGGGGATGTCGACGGGGTGGCGACGGCCTTCGAGGTCGGACATGAGGCAGGGGTAGGTTCCACCGGAGAGGAGATGTTTTCCGAGGGCGGTGGCGGTGAGACCTTGGCCTGCGGAGTTGAGGAGGGAGAGGGTTCGGAGGTCGGTCAGGTTTCCGGTTTCCTGAGGCTCAAGGTAGGGGAAGAAGAGGTCGTCGGTGGTTGCTGTCCAGTGGCCGATGATGCCACCGGCTTTTCGGTCGGCGTAGGTTTCGTGCGGGCCGTTGCCGAACCAAGAGACTTGGTTGTAGGTTTTTGGGACGGTGCATTGCATGCCGAGGCGGGGGAGGGGGCCAACTTTGCCTTTCGGGGTGATGGTGAGAGCGACGTCGAGGATGCCGTCTTTACCGACGGTGTAGACAATTTGCCCAGTGGTTTGGCCGGCGGGGATTTTGAGTTGGTAGGTGAGAGTGGAGATGACGCCGGTTTTGATGCTGGCGCTGCCTAAGGTTCTTTTGGTGACGCTTGTTTTTGGGCCGGCGTTGCGCCATGAACCAGATCGTTGGCCGAACTTGTTGGCGCGGTCATTATCGACGGGAGGCCGCCAGAAGTTGAGCGCAAGAGGTGAGGCGAGGAGTTCGCGGTTCTCAATTTTGTATGAGATGAGTTGGGCGCTTGCGTCATTAAAGCTGAGGGTGGCGTTGCCAGATTCGATGGTGGTTTTACCGTCTGAGGGGGTTGCTGATATGGTTTTGGCACCGGCGAACTCGGGGGCGTAACGTTTTTCAGTGAATTGGATTTGTGCGCGGGCAACGACGTGGCCTTTTTTTGCCCAAAGAGAATTCTCTTTTAGTTCGAATTCTAACCGCAAATGTTCTGAGGAATAGCCTCTGACCCCATCAGGTCTTTCGTGAATTTTAATGAAGACCCTTTTAGTGTCACCGGGGCCAATGTCCATCGGGCTGAGTTGTTTTCGTTGAACAACTTTTCCGTCCCAAAGGGTTGTCGCGAAAACATTGTATTCTGACAGGTTGGTAAAGGATGAGTTATTAGTGACCGCGAGGTGATGGTTGAAGACTTCTAATGCAGAAGGGGACTGCGTTGGTGGGGTTTTAACGTTTTTTACGCGGACATTTTGATAAGCGGCGAAAACTTCGGGGGCTTGGGGGGTGAGTTTACGGTCGGAGGTGACGATGCCGTTTGCATTGAAGTTATTGTCGTTCGGGAAGTCGCCGTAGTCGCCGCCGTAGGCGAAGAATTCGAGCTGGCCTTCTGGGGTGGTGAAGTCGGTAAAATCAATTGGGCTATCTGGCTCTAGGTTTGCCTTCCTGTTGCGCGGTCTGAAACTTACTTTGCGGATTTGGCCATCGAAGGTTCTGTCCCCATATTGGGTGTTTCGGGCAATACCTATTTCGTGATTTGTGACGTTGATAACACCTGCATAGTTTTTGGTCGCAACTGTTTCTCCGTCAACTTGAAGGGAAAGTGATTTTCCATCGTAGCGAGCCCCGATCGTGTGCCAGTTGTTTTCCCAATCATCTGGAACTTTTGCGCTGATAGAACGCCAAGTCGTATCGAAGATGAAAAATTCCAGGTCACGGTTACGATTGATTTTGAGAGCCCACGATTCATCTCCTTTGGTTACAATTGGGTTGTCTCCCCAGTTGGACCGACCGGGCCTAATTTCTGCGGAAATAGAGATGAAATTAGTGCTTCGGTTCTGATTGTATTCTGGAGGAGTTATCGTCGCGTATCCGGATACGAGACCATTTTCTTTGTCGAGTTGACCTTCAAGTTTGATTTGTGCGAGGAGTTCTTTTGGAATGTCTTTGGGAACGCTTTTTTGGGAATTGAGCGTTGCGAGTGGTGACTTCGTCTTACGGAGGCCTTGGTCGGCCCAGTCCCAGATGGAGCCGCCCTGGAGGAGGCGTTCTTTTTCGAAGAGCATCCAGTAGTCGTAGAGGTTGCCGGAAGAGTTCCCCATGGCGTGGTTGTATTCGCACTGGATGAGCGGGCGTTGTTTTGCGAGCGGCTTTTTTTCCTCGGCGCGGGCGTATTTTTCGCAGTCCATGGGCGAGGCATACATGGGGGTGAAGAGGTCGACGTGGGCCTTTTGTTCGGCGCGTTCGTAGTGGACGGGATACTGAACGGGAGATCTTCCCTTGACCCACTTGGAGCATTCCTCGAAGCAGACGCCATCGCCTGCTTCGTTCCCAAGGGACCACATGATGATGGAGGGGTGGTTTTTAATGGAGTGGATCATGTTGGTGACACGATCAAGGTGGGCGGCCGTCCAGGAGGCGTCCTTGGCGAGGGATTCCTCTTTGTAGCCCATGCCGTGGGATTCGATGTTGGCTTCGGCGATGACGTAGAGACCGTATTCGTCACAGAGTTCGTAGAAGCGGGGATCGTTGGGGTAGTGGGCGGTGCGGACGGTGTTGATGTTGAGCTGTTTCATGAGCTCAAGGTCCTTGCGCATGAGTGCCTCGGTGATGTAGTGGCCGGTGTCGGGATCGTGGTCGTGGCGGTTGACGCCTTTGACGAGGATGGCCTTTCCGTTGATGAGGAGTTGGCCGTTTTTAATTTCCGAGGTCTTGAAGCCGACTTTGTGGGAGTAGTAGTGGGTGGGCTTCTTATCCAACTCGCCGACCCCGATGACGAGGGTGTAGAGGTAAGGGTTCTCGGCGGACCAAGGAGTGACTTTGAGAGCTTCGGCGATGATTTGACCATCGGGGAGAAGGGTTGTTTTCTGGCCTGCGTTTGGAGCAGCTTTTGGAGAGTAGATGACCTTTCCGTCGCTATCGATGAGGTCGAGGGTGAAGGCGACCGTTTTGTTGGTTTCCGATGAAGCGGCAGCGAAGGAGAAACGACCGGTGCCATCCTCGTTGAGTGTGGCGTTTATGGTGTAGTCGGCGAGAGACGCATTGGGGATCGAGGTCAGGTAGACATCGCGGAAGATGCCGGAGAGGCGCCAGAAGTCCTGGCACTCGAGGTAGGCGCCATCGGAGTAGCGATAGACTTCGACCGCGAGGGTGTTGGGTCCTTCCTTGAGGAAAGAGGTGAGATCGAATTCGGCGGGAGTACGAGAGTCTTGCGAGTAACCAACTTTTTGTCCGTTGCACCAGAGGTAGAAGGCGGAGGAGACGCCATTGAAGGAGATGGTGGTTTGATGGTCTTTCCAGTCGGAGGGGAGGGTGAAGGTTTTGCGGTAGGAGGAAACGGGGTTGCGTTCGTTGAAGGTGGTGAAGTGCTCCGGAGGTTCGCCCATGACGTGAGGCGGGTCCTTTTTGAAGGGGTAGGGATGATTGCAGTAGATGGGGGTGCCATAGCCCTGGAGTTCGACGTTGGAGGGGACGGGGATGGTTTTCCAGGAAGAGTCATCGAAGTCGGTCTTGAAGAAATCGAGAGGACGTTTGTCGGGGTGATCGACCCAGGAGAATTTCCAGTCGCCATTCAGGAGAAGGCAGCGGGGTGAATCGAGGCGGAGCTTGGTCATAGCGCCTTCCTTGGAAGGGAAGGGCGTTTTGACGGCGTGAGCGGGGAGTTTGTTGATGCGGAAGACGGCCTGATTTTCCCAGTCCGGTGCTGCCAGAATCCGGAGGGTGGTGAGAATTAGGATTAAGAGAGAACGGACCTTCATGGCGTGAGTATCGGGGAATGCGAAATTTGAGCAAAAGAAAAACCAGTTTTGATATGAGACAATTTGGTCTGTTCAGAACGGTTCATCATGGAGTGAAGCTGAAATTAAAGTGGTTCCTGGTGATTGTATGTGTGCTTGGTTTGGGCGGGTTTTCTGGGCTCTGGATGATGGCGGGGTCAGTGGCGAGTCCGGAGAGGAGGGATTTGCAAGATTATCATCGAGACTATCTGGATGGAGAAAAAAATTGTGGGGTCGTGGTTTCGCAGAAGTCGTTTCTTGATGGGAAAGTGCCCTGTTTGACCGTGCGACCGGATGCGGAAGGGGGAATTGCGAAGCGAGGGGTGGTGCTACGAAGGCAGCTGGTAGAAGCGGGGGTCGAGGTTCCAAAATTCGGGGGAGAAGCCGGGTTGCTGGTCTTACTGCATGGTCGGAATGGCCGGAAAGAAGATCTTTTGCCGGTCGCGGAGCGGTTTTGTGCGGTGGGTTTTCTGTGTGTGATTCCGGATCTCCCGTCGCATGGGGAGAGTCCGATTGAAACGGTGGGGTTTGGGCTCAGGAAATTTGAGGCTGAATTACCCGGGAAGGTGGCTGACGAAGTGAGATCGGAATTGGGACTGGAAGAGTTACCGCAATTTATTTGGGGGATGTCGATGGGAGGATCGTTTGCAATTCATGCGGTTTCGCTGGAGCCGGAGAGATGGAGGGGGATGGTGATCGTATCGTCCTTCGATCGGTTGGGGGGAGTGGTGGGGGATTCGATGGGAATTTTTTCGGGAGCACTGCAGTCGTGGGCCGAGGACCTGATTTCGGTAAGGGGTGGGCCGGACGTCAATGCGGTGAATCCGGTGGTTCTAGCAGCGGAGTTGAAAATTCCGACTTTGGTCGTTCACGGAGAGGCCGATGAGCTGATCTCGCACGAGCGGGGCGAAACCTTGTATTCGGCGTTTGCGGGGCCGAAGAAATTCATGACGATCTCCGGGGGCACCCACGACAATGTGCTGGTCACTGACGCTCCGGCGTATGCTGCGATGGCGGGATGGCTCTTGAGCCGGTAGGCGATCCTATCCTCCGAGATGGAATTTTTTCAGGGCATCCTCCTGTTGCTTTTTCTTAATAGCGGCACGCTTGGTTTTGCGGATTTCAGGAAGATCGCGATACATGAGGGTGAGTCTTACGTCATTTTTGAAAACCCGGTTGATGGTGAGTTCGCGGACGTCGATTTGATATTCATCGGCGAGTTTTTTGCGGAGGTATTCTTGATCCAGCATTTTCTCTTTATCCGAGATTCGGTAATCAACTTCGATTTTTTGGTAAGAGTCCCGCCATACTTTGGGACGATCTGCGACCATTGCGGTGGCGAGGATGGAAGCGGCTGAGAGGGCATCGACCAAAGGCGGCATCATGGTATTGACGAAGGTGAGTGAGATTGCCCCGAGGAGATAGGCGATTTCTGCTTTGTCGAAGGCCTCGCTGCGGAGCCGGACGAGGGCAAGGAGGGCGAAGATGGTAAAACCAAAACCGGCGGTGACGAGGGAGCTGGAGAGAAAGATGGGGAAGAGGAAGAGATTAAAAGCCAGCAGGAGGAAGAGCATCTTATGGTCGTGGTGCCTGCGGTAGTAGATGACGTAGGCGAAGAGGTAGATGGTGAGGAGATTGAAGAGGGTCATGTAGACGAGTGACCAGCCTTTGCGGGGGAGAGCGCTGTTTTTTGTGGCCTCGCCCATCCAGTAATTTAAGAAGCCTTTTTCTGTTGAGGGTACGGTGCGATCGAGGGTTCTTCCTTCTTCGTCGTACATTACGTCGAATTTTTCGCCACCTTTGAGAAATTCGACATCGTAGTGCCTCCCGTGGGTTAAGCTCTCGACGGCTTCAATGTCGCGGATGTTCTCGATCGTATAATCGAGCTGGATCGCGGTTTGAACATGAGAGGGGAGCTCTTGGAAGTTCAGGCTGTTTTCGGTCTCGACCCAATCGCCATTGGGATTGAAGTCAGCGCGGTATTTGATCCCGTCTTTTTCAAAATGAGCTTCCCACGAGCCATTGGTGTCGATTTCCCAGGAGGGAGCGACAACGTCAGGGAATTTTTCACGAAATGATTTCTCGACGTTCTTGGGGACTCCGAAAGCTGGAAGTAGGAAAAGAGCGGTGAGGCAAAGGTAGGTGAGGAGGGGCTTCATATATGATGGAGGCAGGAACAAAATCGGTCTTAAGGATTAGCGTATTAGCGGATCCTGTCACGGGACGCTACCCCTGAGAAGACTCTTTGAAGGGGATTTGTCTGTGTGAAATTAGGCTTCCTGCAGTTGGCGGTCCCAGACGTAGCGGCGGAAGATGACCTTCACGGCCGCTGTGAGTGGGACAGCGAGCAGGGCTCCCAGGAAGCCTCCGAGTAGGAGTGACCAGAAGAGCATCGAAAAAATGACGGACATGGGGTGGAGGCCGACCGAGTCTCCCACGATTTTCGGCGCGGTGACGAGGGAGTTGATCTGCTGGACAACGACGAAGATGGCGACGACTCCGAGCGCGTAGCCCCATTGGGGAAGGCCGTAAGGGATTTCGTCCTGGAAGTAAGCAATGATGCAGGCTGGAATGAGGCAAAGGATGTTTCCAATGAAGGGGATGATGCCAAGTATCGCCATCACGACACCGATGAGGAGGCCATAGTTCAAGCCATAAATTGTGAGAGCGATCCCGACGAGGATGCCATCAATAAAGGCCACGAGAACCTGACCACGGAAAAACGAGATGAGGTAGCCATTGATCTCGCGAAGTGTGTCGACCACTTCTGTTTTAAAGTGTGAAGTTCGGAGTGGGACGTAGTCTTGCCAGCCCCCCTGAATGGCATCGCTTTCTTTGAGAAAGTAGTAGAGGTAGATCGGGACCATTACGAAGCCGATGATGATGCCAAAGACCCCAAGGACCTTGCCGTAGCTGCTGTAGAGCCATGAACGGGCGGAGTGAAGGAAAGATGAAATTTGACCGCCTCCTTTTGTGAGCCAGAAGTTATTGAGCGCGAGAGAGCTTTCGAGATAGACGATCCGTTCGTTAGACAAGTAGTCGGCGAGGCTGGCTTCATAGGCGGCGATTTTTTTTGGATCCACTTTTGATTCTTCTTCCCCATCGGAGTCGTCTTCCGATTGAGAATCCTCCGGATTCACTGGCTTTGCTTTTGGTGCAGTGCTCCAAGATGATTGGATAATCGTGGTGAGTTCTTCTTCGCCAACGCCATACTTTACGAGGAGATCGTCACTCGGGTCATTGATGGTTCTGTCACTTTGCAGGTGTTCTTTAACTGCTTGAGAGTCCTTTGAGAGAAAGTCACGGACGATCCAGCCGTAGAGTTGGCTTTGCTTCTCTTTGACAAATCGCTCTTCAGTAGAGATGGCACTCCCTTCTTTATCAAGATCTGCGAGTTGTTGAGATAGCTTGATGCCAACGAAGGCCGCAAGAATGGAGAATAAAATAAGAAATCCGGTGAAGACGGCAATAATTCCCTTCATGCGGGTGAAGCCCTTGTTCTGAAGCCAGCGAACGATGGGATCGAGCAAATACGCGATGATGCCAGCAACTGCCAACGGGACCAAGACGGCCTGAAGGTAGCCGAGAATCGTACTCGAGAGCCAAATAAGCCCTGCCAAAAGAGCGCCGATGATAAGGATGGCGAGACCGGTGACGGCCTTCCACATCGTGCGCTTTTGAAACTCGCTGGGAAATGATGATTTCTCTTCCACGTTTTTTAAGCTGCGCAAGTCTGCCCCGCTGGGGAAGTGCAAACTCAGGGGCGGTTTGTCTGCTCTCCTAGTTTTTTGCGATTTTGTCGAGAACGCCGTTTACGTAGGATGCTGATTCTTCCCCGGAAAATGAACGGGCCAGATCGATGGCCTCGTTGATGGAGACGGCGGCATCGAGATCGGGAAGTTTCAAAATTTCCCAGGTGGCGAGGCGTAAAATGGCAAGGTCGACCTTGGAGAGCCGATTGATGTCGAAGTTTTCGGAGGCGTTGTCGATGGTCTCGTCAATCTCCGGGATGGATGCTTCGACTTGGTCGGCTTGCCGGGTCGCTTGCTCTTCAAGGGTTTTCATGTCCTTCTTGAGACGATGGAGGTGGTCGAGATCGCGTTGTTCGAGGTGGTTCTCCGGAAAGCGGACCATGCGGACCCGTTCATCGTAGGCGTCGAGCTTTTCGAAGGCGGTCTTCAAAGCTTCGTGTTGCAGCGGGGGGAAGGCCTCGGTGCGGGGAAGAAGGGCGGCGCGTTTCTTGCGAAGCCCATCGGATTGGGGCAGAAGTTTGTGGAGATCGCGTTGCCAGCCACCGGTGTCCGCCTTGGTGAGGCGGAGAAGGCTGTCTCTTATACACATCTGACGCTGCCGACGATCTACTCTGT
>CAJXVQ010000291.1 GCA_913060685.1 uncultured Verrucomicrobiales bacterium | reverse complement strand
ATCTACACAGAGTAGATCGTCGGCAGCGTCAGATGTGTATAAGAGACAGAAATTATTCCATTGCACTCTCCGGATAAGGCTCCTCCGCCGTGGGGCCTCTTTATGGGATTGAGAATGGGATCAATTCCCTTCGCGACCAAAGACGATGTCGTTTCCGATATTTTCCCAAATTTCTTCTATGAGGGAGAGCGCTTTTTTCTCCGGGGTCTCGAAGGTGGTATCAAGCTGTGGGAGGGAGACCGCAGTGGTCTGGATATGATCGGCCGGTATCGTTTCTTCGATATCCCCAAGGATTTCCAGAATGAGATCCGCGGAGATGCATTCGACATGGGTCTGCAGGCATACTGGTTGTGGGGTGAGAGCGGGCGCTTCGAAGTGGAGCTCCTTGATGATATGAGAGGAAATCTGCATGCCGCCGCCCGAGTGAAAGCCGATTTAGAAGGAGAGAAATGGCTCATCACTCCCGAGTTGGGAGTTCGTCTCAAGACCTCTGATTTCAATACCCGATATTACGGGCTGGAATCCTTCGATGTGGATGCCGGCGCGGAAATCTGGGCCGGGGTTTCCGGACGATATCAGGTCAGGGGCAACCTACACCTGCAGGGAGGTGTCAAGGCCGGCCTGTTGGATCGTGCGGCTCGCGACAGCCCGGTCGTAGAGGATGACATTAGTTGGGAAGCTTATCTCGGATTTGGCTTTCACGATTTCACCGAAGAGGGAGAAATTCGAAAGCTGAATGCCAATCCTTACTGGCGGATCTCGCAGGGATGGGGGACTTCGTCATCGCTGGCGGATATCCTCAACGGTAATGTCGAGCGTGAGAATGTTGATGTCGATATGACCTCGGTTTTCTACGGACATCCTTTGTCGGATACTTTGTTTAATCTTCCCTTCGAAATCTACCTCACTCCGGGAGTGGTCTATCATCACCATTCGTCGGTTCAGAGTGCGGCTGTTGAGGTCGTGCTGGGCGTAAAGCTTTACTACACCTTGCCGCTCCCATGGAGAGTTCGCATTGGAGCAGCGGAGGGGATTTCCTATACCGATTCTGTGACCTACTATGAGAAGGAGAGTATGGTGGAGAAAGGGGTCAATCCGAGCCGTCTCTTAAACTACCTTGATATTAGCGTGGATCTCAACCTCGGTGATGTCATCAACTCGGAGACCTTTGACGATCTCTGGCTCGGCTATGGAATTCACCATCGCTCGGGGATCTTTGGAAATTCATCGGCCTTTGGACGGATCTCGGGAGGGAGTAATTTCCCCAGTGTCTATCTTCAGTGGTCGCATGGCTTCTAAAGTCCATCCGATCCCCATCTCCCACAGAATGTGAAATACAGCTTTCAGCACGTGTATTTCGTTGGTGGAGCTGAAGTTTTTGCCCTAATCCGGATTTGCGTCTGAAATTTGTTGCTCCTTGACGTTTCCGGAGTCATGGCGCAAAAATCTTAACGTCCCAGCAATCAGAACCAACCTCCACTCAAAATGATCGACCTTCTCAAGAAACGCGCGTTTCTTCCCTTCGTCTTTGCGGCCTGTGCCACCAGCCTCTTTTTCAGTTCTTGCACGAACACTCCCGGCTCAAGCTCACTGGGTTCCGCCCAGCGAGCTTATGAAGCCTATAATCTCCCTGCCACCCTTCCTGGTAATCCCTCGAATGTGCGTGTGAAGGTTTCGCTTTCGAACCGGATGGCCTATGTGATGGAGGGAAACAAGCCGCTCCTCGTCATGCCGGTGACAGTCGGAAAGAGCTCGACACCGACTCCGGGCGGAAACTTCCGGATCAATATCAAGAATCACTACTACCGGGCGAACACCCACGGCTACGCCATTAAAGGTGACACGGTGCGCGAATGCTACCTGCGGAAAAAACCAGCGGGTTGGAAATTTAAAGGAACCCCGATGCCCTACTGGTGTGAGTTCAAGACGGCCTACGGATTTCATACCGGCTGGATGAAGCCATATCCTGCCTCTGCCGGCTGCCTTCGCATGCACAAGAATGTCGCGCCCAAGTTCTACCGGCTCGTGAGTGTTGGGACACCGGTGTCCATCTTATCATCCCAGCCCGAGGATGCCACCATCGGTCGTAACGTGCCCCGTCCTCCCGATTCGACACCCTTTCCCAGCAACCCGGATGGCATGATGGCCAACACACAGGAGTTCTTCACGCAGCACAAGACGCCAACCTATACGCGCTAGTGGTGCAAGGGGTTCTTGAGAGGGTTATTTTTTCACCGTATTTAGGCCGGTGAGCCATTGCCTCGACTGGGCTTGCCAGGCATCCCACATCGGGCCTTTGTAGCCGTTCAAGCCGTGTCCGCCGCTGGCGAGAGGGAGATATTTGACGGGGACTTTTTTGGCGAGAAGCGCGTCGCGGAACTTCTCGCTGTTGCTCGGTGGAACGGGGCGATCATCGGCGGCGTGAGCGAGAAAGGTGGGAGGGGTGTTACCGGTGACGTGGAGTTCATTGGAGTAGAGGCGGATGAGTTCTTCGCCAGGGTCTCGGCCAAGGAGATTGTTTCTCGATCCGCGGTGGGTGTCCGGTCCCATCGTGATGACGGGATAGACGAGAATGGCGAAATCCGGGCGGCTGCTTTGTCGGAGGACCGGATCTGTTGTTTTGCCTTCGCCGGGGTCGAATTTGGTGGCAGCCATGGCGGCGAGATGTCCTCCTGCCGAGAAGCCCATGACGCCAATACGGTCAGGTTTGAGACTCCAGTCCCCGGCTCGCATGCGGGTCACCCGGAGGGCTTGCCGGACATCTGAAAGAGGGCGGTGTGGGTTCCCCTTGGGAAGTCGGTATTTCAGTACGATGCCAGTGATCCTTTGGGTATTCAGCCACTTGGCAATGGGAGCGCCTTCGGCTCCGACGACCGTTCCGTAGCCCCCGCCCGGACAAATCACGATGGCGGTTCCGTTCGGTTTTTGAGGGCGAAAGATGGTGAGGGTGGCATGGGCATTCTCAAACTCCCCGGCACCGGCAGGAGCTTTTCCCTCGGGCCACAGCTTGATCGTTTCCGGGGCCAACTTTTCAGCGTCTTCGGCCGGCAGTGATCCGGGGAGTCCAATGATGATGGTGGCGAGAGCTATCTGGATAAGTCGTTTCATGGTTTGTGCGTGCGTTGGAGTTGGATTCACCTCAATGATTACGAAATCAGGGTCGCATCCGTCCTCGAAAAATGAAAGGTTCCAGCAATGCATGGAGGAAGAAAATCTGAATGGAGTAAGGGAGAGGGTTTGATCGTTTTGGTTGGCCTCTCTCTCCTGGCGGCTGCGCCTCTCGCGGCAGATTCCGGAAAGTCGGAGCCGGCGGTGCCTGTTTTTAAGGATGGAGAAGCGCAGGTTGTTGAGAGGTTTAATGATCCCGACATGTGGATTCGCCACGACTTATGGGTCGAGACCGAGTTTGATTCCGACGAGGATGGCCGGCCGGACCGGATGCATGTCGACGTTACCCGTCAGCGGCAAACTGACACGGAAGGACTGAAGTTGCCGGTCGTTTACATCACCAGCCCCTACTTCGCGGGGACCGCCAAGGGCGGACAAGACTATTTTTGGGAAGCACGGCAGGAAGTGGGGGAAGCTCCTCCGGAGCGCGAGGAATCACCCGAGGTTGAGAGGCGCGGAGAGCGACCGATCATTTCGAAGAGCCATGTGAAGACCTGGGTTCCACGGGGCTATGTTGTGGTGCATTCATCCTCGCCGGGAACCGGGCTGTCCCAAGGCTGTCCCACCATTGGAGGGAAAAACGAATCGCTGGCACCCAAGGCGGTGGTGCAATGGCTGACGGGCAAGGCGACTGGATACACGACGCCGGATGGGGATGAAACGGTGAAGGCTTTTTGGTCGACCGGAAAGGTTGGCATGACCGGGACTTCTTTTAATGGAACCTTGCCCTTGGCGGCCGCGACCACGGGAGTCGAGGGTCTCAAGGCGATCATCCCGGTTGCTCCCAATACCTCTTATTATCACTACTACCGCTCGAACGGTTTGGTGAGACATCCCGGTGGCTATGTCGGGGAAGACATCGATGTTCTTTACGATTTCATCCATAGTGGGAATCCCGAGTTTCGCGACCACTGCAACTGTACCGTTCGCGACGACGAGATGATCAAGGGGTTCGATCGGGAGACCGGGGACTACAATGATTTCTGGGCCGGACGCGATTACCTCAATCAACTGGGCCCGATGAAGGCGGCGACATTGATGGCCCATGCCTTCAATGACTGGAATGTCCAGCCTGAGCATAGTGTCAGGATCTATCAGGCCTTGAAGGAAAAGGGTGTCCCGGTGCAGGCCTATTTTCACCAAGGCGGTCACGGCGGAGAGCCGCCGCTCAAGCAAATGAACCGTTGGTTCACGCGATACCTTCATGAGGTCTTGAACGATGTCGAAAATGAACCAAAGGCTTGGATCGTCCGGGAGGGTGATAAGCGGACCGAGCCGACCTCCTACTACGACTACCCCAACCCCGCAGCGGCACCGGTCTCGTTTTATTTGAGCCCCGGCGCTCCGGAGAGTGGTGGCTTGGCTGTCGAAAAAACCGCCAAGCCGGGAACGGAAACCTTGATCGATAATTTCTCCTTCGATGGGACCTCACTGGCCAAAGCGGAGTGGACCAAACACCGCTTGATCTATACCGCTCCGATCTTGCAGAAGCCGGTTCATCTCTCCGGAACTTCCACGATCAAGATCCGGCTGGCGAGCAGCAAGCCCGCCGCCAACCTCTCGGTTTGGATGGTGTCGCTGCCGTGGTCGAAGGGAAAGAAGGCTCTCATCACCGACAACATCATCACCCGTGGTTGGGCCGACCCTCAGAATCATCAATCGCTGCGAACCAGCGAACCCTTGGTTCCCGGTCAGTTCTATGACCTGGAGTTTAACTTGCAACCAGACGATCAGGTCATCCCGAAAGGACAGCAGATCGGCTTGATGATCTTTTCCAGCGACCGCGATTTCACCCTGTGGCCCGATCCCGGCACCGAATTGACGATCGACCTCAACGAAACCTCGATCTCGATTCCGGTCGTCGGTGGACTTCAGGCATGGAATGAAGCCCTCATCGAAGAATCGGATGAGGAATCGGATGAGGAATCGGATGAGGAATCGGATGAAGAATCGGATGAAGAATCGGATGAAGAATCGGATGACGAATCGGATGACGAATCGGATGAGGAATCGGATGAGGAATCGGATGAGGAATAAGGAGAAATCGCGAAGGATTCTGAATTTTTGGGCTTGAGCGTTTTCGACTGCGAGTGATCCGTTGAGTCCAAGGATAAGGGTGTTGAGAGCTGCTCGAATATTTTGTTTTACAGTCAGAGACCGGGTTTGGGAGGCGGTTCTTGCGACTTGGAATAGCGCTTTCGGCAGGGTCGCCAAGAGGCGTGATGGTCCTTCTTTCAAGCCCTCTCAGCTCGGTAATTTTCGCCCCTTCTCCACACTGGGCTTCAGCCATCGCTTCTCGCATCAGCCCTCTGAAATTAGCCACCTCGGAAGCCAGCTTCAAGATGAACCAGGGGCACTTTCGGCCGCTCTCAACAAAGCAGGCAACTCCCGACTCAAAGTAGGAGAACAGCCGGGCCCGGGGATTGGCCTCCGGTTCCGGGGAAAGCAGGTGGCGCCGTTTGTGCGCATTTGTTGAAGCTGAGTAATGCTTGATCAATTCCACAGCGAACTGCTCTTTCGACTTGAAGTGGTGGTAATACGACTCCTTGGGAACATTACGTCGATGACGAAGGCGTCGAACTGTCGAGGGTCTCTTGATTGGGTGTGCTGTTGTAGATTACGGGCATTTGTCCCTTCCATTGATCCCAAAGTTGATCGTCGACTATGAGATTCGCCATGAAGTGACCGACATTGATTCGGCTTGTCTTACCCGCGTTGAAGATCGCACTTCTAGTGGGCGAAGCATGGAGATTATACTCTGTCACCGTATCCTCGTTCGTTAGCCCATCGGGTCGAACCGCGACCCATTCGATCGCTTTGTCGTCCTGGCCAATTTCAGTTCTCAGGTAGTCTGCTGCCTTCTCGTTGTCAACGTGTGGAGGAAGGAGAAGACGTAGAAGCCCGATCACGCATTTCTGTGCAAATGAGATAGTCTCGTCGAGATCGCGATTGCGGTTTCCTGTCGTATTCATGAGGACGAATTTGACGGGCTCTTCAGCGTTGCTTTCCTTGATGACCTGGCACAAGCGGCGGGTGGCCTCGGTGACGAGTCTGCGTGGCTGACCGAAGATGCCCTTGAAGGATAGATTGTGTCCCAGGCACGAAGCGACTGCGCCACAATCATGGAGGTGCTCAGCGATTTCAGAATCGCTGAGGTTCAGGATGCTGGCTTGAATGACCGTCAACCTGGAATTATCCGTGAGGGTTTGGGGCAAGCTGCCCGGCGAGCGAACGACTGCCTTGACGTGCTGTCCTTGTTTCAGCAGCTGCTCGACGAGTTGTCGTCCCGTCGCTCCGCTTGCACCAAGGACAAGTGTGGTCGTTTCCTTTTTCATCATCCTGTTTACGATTGGGTGTGTTGGAAGAGATCAAGAAAGTGGGTATTTCCATTCTTCAGTTCATCCTCGATCTCTTCGAGGGAGTATCGTCGTGTGATGTGCTGTGGACAATTCCAGTCGAAGGCCTCGATGTTGAAGACGAAGAGACGTTCGACTTTGCCGCGGTAGTTGGGATCGCCGAGCTGAGCTGCCAGGGCAGGATCATCGGCGACATCCTTAATTTCGCAGGTCATCCAAATTTTCAGGCGTTGGCGGGTCGGGTAGTCGATGAGGAAGAGCATGGCCTTCTTTCCCGCCTTCAAATTACCGGTGCTGATATATTGCCTGTTTCCCCGGAAGTCGGCAAAGCCAAGCGTCCGGGGT
This sequence comes from uncultured Verrucomicrobiales bacterium, assembly GCA_913060685.1. Classification (GTDB taxonomy): domain Bacteria; phylum Verrucomicrobiota; class Verrucomicrobiia; order Verrucomicrobiales; family Akkermansiaceae; genus SW10. Next base: position 1,433 of record CAJXVQ010000291.1, on the reverse strand, counting down.
CCCAGCACCTTGAAGAAGCCTTTTGGGCCTCCGCGAAACTGCAGGTAGGGCCAGCCGTTTTCGCCGACGGTGGAGAGGTAGAAGCTATCCCGCGATTCGATGAAGGAGGCTTCCTTTTGACCTATCGTGAAGCGATCAGGTTCAAGTTCCATGTCCGCGTAATTATCGCGAGAGCCATAGCGGGTTTGGGCTTCCTTAACGCTGTCAGTGAAGGCGAAGGTGGAGAAATTTTGTCCCATAATTTTGATGGTGAGAGTTTGTTTGTTTTTGGCGAAGAGCCTCCGGGGAAGGCTTGGGTGGATCGGGATCGATGAGTGGAAAGCCACTTGTCTGGAGTGCCCAGGGACCCACAGTCCGAAAGGCACGGTCTGTCGTTTTCATGGTGCGAGTGGTCTAGGACGAGCGGGTCCAGCGGAACTTGCGGTCTGACTCTGAGATGGAGAGATCGTTGATACTGGCTTCGCGGACTTGCATCAGTCCATCGTCCGCGAATTCCCAAAGTTCATTTCCGTAGGCCCGGAACCATTGTCCATCGGTGTTGTGGTATTCGTATTCGAACTTCACCGCGATGTGATTACCGGTGAAGCTCCAGAGGGTCTTCTTGAGGCGGTAGTCCAGTTCGCGTTGCCATTTCCCTTGCAGGTAGTGTGCCACGGCTTCACGGCCTTCGAGGAAGTCGGAGCGATTGCGCCACCGGGTGTCGATGGAATAGGCCAGGGAAATTTTTTCAGGATCCCGGGTGTTCCAGGCGTCTTCGGCGGCTTGCACTTTGGCGGTGGCGGTCTCAAGGGAGAAGGGTGGGAGTGGTGGTTTCATGATTTCGTTCTTCTTTATTATGGAGGGGGAGTTGTCCCCCAAGTGCGCGCGCGAATGGGGATTCGCGCGCGCCTGGTGGGGGAGGGTTGATTTAGGCAACTCTGCAAGCCGATGATTCAGCAGTGCATGGTTCGGGTGCGGCATTGGGCGCGAAGGCATCGTCGATCGGAGTATCGAAAAGATGGTTCGTGTAGTTGCTCAGTGTCTTCCAGGTGACAAGGAGCACGGCTTCACCAATTTGGATGTCGGTGTAGCCAGCGGCTCTGAATGTTGCGATGGCTTCTGGTTCCGGATGTCCCTTGCTCTCGAGGATGGAGAGAAGGAGCGTGCGGAGGGCCTCGAGGCGATCATCGTTCAGATCAGCACGTGTTTGCAGTGCCACCACGGTATCTTTATCGAGGCCGACTGATTGTCCAATCGTGCCATGGGCAGCGAGACAGTAGTGGCAGTCCAGTTCCTGGCTAATGATGAGAGCTCCGGCGTGCTGCTCCCTCGGGGTGAAGCTCGTTTTCGAAGCGAGATCCGCGAGGGTGAGGTAGGCCTGCAGAACCGCAGGTGAGGGCGAAAAGGCTGTCTCTTATACACATCTGACGCTGCCGACGATCTACTCTGTGTAG
>CAJXVQ010000290.1 GCA_913060685.1 uncultured Verrucomicrobiales bacterium | reverse complement strand
GAGATCAGCCTCGGTCTCGTGGGCTCGGAGATGTGTATAAGAGACAGGGGCAGAATACCATCGCCCAGCTCAAAGGACTCTCGGCCGACACGGCCTACCGCTACGAAGTCAAAATCGGAGGCAAGGGAGACCCGGCATGGTCGGGCGGATTCCGCACCGCTCCCCCTGTCGGCAAAGCCAGCGCCTTCCGCATGGCCCTCACCTCCTGCATGAAGACCGGACAACCGCAGGCCTCGTGGTTCCTCCTCCTCGCCCAGCAGCCCGACCTCCACCTCACCGTCGGTGACACCCACTACGCGGACACCACTGATCCCACCAAGCAACTCGAGCACCACCTCCGCTACCGCCGCGAACCCTTCTTCGCGACCGCCATTCGCAACATTCCAACCTACTCGATGTGGGACGATCACGACTACGGTCCCAACAACTCGGACGGCACCGCGCCGGGGAAAGAGAATTCATTGGCAGGCTGGAAGCAACACTGGGCCAACCCGGGCGCGGGCACTTCGAAGATCCCCGGGGCCTTCTACAAATTCACCCGCGGCGAGGTGGAGTTCTTCGTGGTCGACAGCCGCTACCATCGCTCCCCCGACAAGGCTCCCGATGACGAGCACAAGCGTATGCTCGGCGACGCGCAGTTCACCTGGTTGCTCGAGGGACTCAAAAACTCCACCGCCAAGTTCAAGGTGATCGCCTCCGGCAGCACCCTCGATCACAGCAAAGTTGATGGCTGGAAGATCTACACCTTCTCCCGCCACCGCCTCTTCGACAGTCTCAAGGAGCACCAGATCTCCGGCGTGATGTACATGTCAGGCGACATCCACAAATCCCTCGTCTGGGAGCACCCCGAATCAAAGCGAGTCGGCTATCCCCTCGTCGAAGTCATCTCCTCGGGCGTCGCCAACAGCAAGACCCTCAGCTTCGCCACCATCGACTTCGACACCACAACCGCCGACCCCACAGCCCGTGTCCGTATCGTCCACGGCGACGGCACCGTCCAAAAAGACCGCACCTGGAAGCTCTCGGAACTGAGCGCGAAGACCCGGTAGGGCTTCAGTTCGACCCCGCCCTATCCCGGCGGAGGCTGGGCGTGTCCCCGCTTATCATCTCCAGCACTCATTGAACGGAGTCTCAACGCAAGCTTGTGGTCTGCCCGCCATAGGTTTTGCGCAAACCACTGCCATCACGCCAAATCTGCCCCGACGCGAATTGTTTCGAACCACGGTCAAACCATTGTCTTTAAGGAAAGTTTTTCTCATTGAGACTGCCGTATGCTGGCATGTCTTCTACGGGGAAACCGGACCAGAGGATGCTACCTTTGTTCCTTGGGGTGGACGGGCGTAAACTCCTTCCTGATATCGTTAATCTGTTGCTCGATTACATCGGGTGAAATCTGCAACAAACTTAACACCTGACTGGCAATCAACAGCCGGGTCTCCAGCATTTCCGGGATGACGTGACTCGCCCCAAGAGAGACCAATTCTTCGAGTTGTCCTTCCTCGTGGCAACGAAGAATTACCGGGGTTTTGAACTCACTCTTTCGAATCCGCTTTAAGGTCTGCAGTGCCAGATCGTGAAACCTGAAGGTCAAAATCGCAAGCCGTGCCGAATCAATATGACAGCTCTTGAGAACCTCTGTGTTGTTACAATCCCCATAGATGATATTCACCCCTTTCCTCCGAAATTCCTTCACCCTGCCTGGATCATTTTCGATGGCAACGTAGGGAATTTCGTTTTCAGAAAGAACCGCGGCAACGGTCTGCCCCACTCTGCCAAAACCCCCGATAATGACATGCTCGCTTTCGTGCAATTTGATCTCAGCTGAACCATTACCACGGTTACCCTCCCTGCCGGTCAGCGGTAAAAGCGGAAGAAGCCAATCGGTGACCACTTCGTTCTTCCGTATCAAGATGGCGCTGGCTGCCATCGAGAGAAGCGCGAGAATGATGACGAAAGAGGCCTGCTCCTCGGGAACAATTCCGCTTTTGTTGGACAACGCCAACAGGGCCAGGCCAAATTCCCCGGCTTGTGACAGAGTGATCCCGGTGCGGAGGGCATTTCGCTTCGTGTCCCCCATGATATTTACCACCAGGGCGACGATGCCCATTTTAATGAAGATCAGAGCAAAGGTGAAGACCAGCAGTCTCGGCCAATATTCAAGCAGCAATTCAATCTCGATACTCATCCCCATCGTGACAAAAAATAATCCCAGAAGAATGTCCTTAAAGGGGCGCAGATCGATTTCAATTTGATGTTTGAAATCTCCTTCTCCCAACATCATTCCGATAATGAACCCGCCCAAGGTCATGGAGAGATGAAGCTCGTGAGTCAGCCAGGCTGCCATTAACCCGATCACCAGAGTCCCCAGAACGAAGACTTCCTGGGATCTTGCCTTGCTGATTTCCCGATAGACCAATGGCAGGACCCAATGTCCGATACTCATCAGGATCGCCAGGAGAAGCATTCCTCTCCATAAAGCCGAAAGAAGGCTGTCACCGAGACTGGTTTCCTGTGCCGCAGCGAGAACGGGAACGAGGATCAAAAAAACCAAAGCGATGAGATCCTGAAAGAGCAATACACCAATCGAAAGCTGGGCATATCGGTGGTTTAACTGCCGGTGCTCTCCCAGCTCCCGGGTGACGATTGCCGTTGAGGACAAGGCGAGAGCACCTGCGATAATGATCGACGCCTCCAGAGAGCTCCCCCAGAGATAAACAGTGACGGAGAATGCGAGAACACAGGCCGCCACTTGGGCCAGTCCGAGTCCGAAAACAATCTTCCGAATTTGAATCAAGCGACTGAGTGAAAACTCCAAACCCAGAGCGAACAGGAGAAAAACCACTCCAAACTCTGCCAAAAAGGAGAAGTGATCCGGCTCCGCTATCAACCCAATGGCGTGCGGTCCAATGATGGCCCCGGCGATCATGTAGGCCACAATCGTTGGAAGCTTCAGGCGCCCGAAGAGAAGACAGGCAACCAGGGAGGCTCCTAATATCATCAGCAGTTCTTCAAAGAATTGAGTCAAAACAGACGCAATAGTTTAGAAAAACCAGGAGCCTTGCGATTGTTTTCTTTGCGATCATCGGGCATCAGCTGCGCGTGGTCCGAAGAGTGTCTTTTGCTCCACCGAAAAAGTCCGAGCAGTCAGTCACTAAAAACAGAAATCACGCCAGGATATCATGAACGACATGCCCGTGGACATCAGTGAGGCGGAAATCCCGGCCTGAGTATCGGTAGGTCAGGTTTTCGTGATTAAGTCCCATAAGATGAAGGATGGTGGCGTGGAGGTCGTGGACGTGGACTTTGTTTTCCACCGCCGCGAAACCGAATTCGTCGGTGGAACCATAGGTCATACCACCTTTAATCCCCCCTCCCGCAAGCCAGACTGAAAATCCGTGGTGGTTGTGATCCCGTCCACTGCCGCCTTCGGAAACCGGGGTACGGCCAAACTCGCCTCCCCAAAGGACCAGGGTATCATCGAGGAGTCCCCGTGACTTCAGATCACGAAGCAAGCCTGCGATGGCCTGGTCACTTTTCCGGCCCTTGTCGCGGTGGCCGTTTTCGATATTGCCATGGTCGTCCCATGGTTGACCGTTGCCGTAATAGACCTGCACCATGCGAACCCCGCGTTCCACGAGACGGCGGGCGGTCAGGCAGGAATCGGCAAACTGCCCCTCTCCATAAAGATCCCGGGTCGCCTTGGTTTCCTTGGTGATATCGAAGGCTTCCGGGGCTTCGGTCTGCATTCTGAAAGCGACTTCAAGCGATTGAATCCGGGATTCGAGTTGATCATCTCCGGACCGTTGACCCGAATGAAGGTCATTGAGCCGGTTGATCAAGTCCAGCTGCTGGCGCTGGGTCTGAGGAGTGAGATGCTTGTTGTTGATGTGATCGACGATCTTTTTCGGGTCGAGTTTCCCAATGTGGCAGCCCTGATAGATCCCGGGAAGAAATCCGCTACTCCAAAGTTGTGGACCCACCACCGGTTTTCCCGGGCAAAGTACGACGAATCCCGGAAGGTTCTGATTTTCGACCCCAAGGCCGTAGCAAAGCCACGACCCCATACTGGGCCGGATCGGCTGGGTGATTCCGGAGTTCATCATGAGGAGCGAAGGCTCATGATTCGGCACATCGGTGTGCATGGACCGGATCACACAGATATCGTCAATACACTTGGCGACCTCCGGGAAAATCTCGCTCACCGGAATCCCGGATTGCCCCGAACGCTTGAACTCGAAGGGCGATTTGAAAAGCCCACCGGTGCGTCTCTCGGTTTTGCGCTCGGCTCCCGGAGGCCGTTGGCCGTGGTATTTTTCCAGCGCAGGTTTGGGATCAAAAGTATCCACCTGGGAGGGTCCGCCATTCATGAAGAGGTGAATGATGCGCTTGGCCTTGGGTTGGAAGTGCGGGGCCTTGGGGACGAGCGGACTTTCCGCAGCCAATAAGCCTTGATCAGCGAGGACTCCGGCAAGCCCGAGCGACGCGAATCCCCCGCCCGTGCGGCTCAGCATATCTCTGCGGGTCATGGTTGGTTGAGGAAAAATCTGTGTTGCATGTCCGGGTCCGGTTTCAATCAAGATACATCAGTTCGTTGCTCGCAAGGAGCGCCTGACAATACTGCTCCCAGCGGGAGAGTTTGTCGTCCTTTTCTTTCTCTGTTCCGAGGTAGGCTTCCGCCAATTTGCGTTCGCCTTCAGAAGGAAGACGTCCGAAGGCGAGACCATAAGCGAAATTCACTTGCCCGGATAGATCGTCGGATTCTTGGCTGACCCGCTTTGCAAAGGCTTTGGCCTGCTCGATGATGAAGTCACTGTTGAGAACGAAGAGTTGTTGTTGGGGAACAGTTGTTTCCGTGCGGGAGGCCGCGGAAACATTGGCATCGGGAAAATCAAAGATCCTTAACATCCCATCGAGTTGATGACGGCTAATACTGGCGTAGACCGTCCGGCGGGGCTTGTTGGTTTTGAGATCGAAGGTGGGGCCGCCCATCGCAGGATCAAGTTTCCCGGAGATCGCGAGTAAGGAATCCCGCCATGCTTCGACGTCAAGGCGGCGGCGATCGAATCGCCAACGGGAGACATTATCCCCATCCAGCTCTTCGTTTTTGGAATGTTGCTCACTTGAAAGTTCATAGGTTGCCGAGTTTAGAATCTCGCGATGTAACCACTTGATGGACCATCCATTTTCCATGAAATTGACGGTCAGCCAATCGAGCAATTCCGGATGGGTCGGACGATCGCCCAGAAGTCCAAAGTTACTTGAAGACGCAACCAGCCCTTTCCCGAAGTGCCACTGCCAAACCCGGTTCACAATGACCCGGGCGGTGAGAGGATTCTTGGCAGAAGCAATGTCCTCAGCCAGATCAAGTCGCGTGTATGAATACTTTTTGGCTTCCTCGGGATCGGAGGGTCTCGGTTGGTCGCCCAGAATCTCCAGGGCGCCCCGGGCGACCCATTCTCCTTTGTTTGCAGGATTGCCACGGATGTAGACTTGCATCGCTTTTCCTCCTCCTTGTATGGCATGTGCCACCGGATATTTGGGTTTGCCGTTTTTGCGAAGCTCCTCAAATTCAGCCTTCTTAAGATCGGCCTCCTCCTTCTGTTCCTGATTCAGGAAGTTTTTGTAAACATCATCCTCAGAAGCATAAAACGGAGCGTGCCCATCATACCAAATATTTTTGAGAAGGCGCTGCTGGTCCTTCTCCATCTTGCCCATGACCTTATTGAGCCGGTCTTCAGCATTGCGGGCCTTGGCCAACTCCTCCGCCTTCTCGACTTCAATTTGAGAAAATGCTTTCTCCGCGTCATCCACCAGGAGCTGGAGTTGATCGGCCAGAGCGACGATTTCTTTCGGAACCTTGAGGGTTTCCAGAGTCGGCTTCTCCTGGAAGTTTACCTCGACTTGATGCCACCCCTCGAGCTCGGGTAATCGCTTCAGAAGGTCACCTTTCCGACTTTCCTCAAGAAGGTCCCGGAAGCGTCGGGCGTAGTGGGGATGGAGTCCCACCTCTTTGGCAAAATCTTCGTGCGAGATTTGAACGCCCTGGGACTTTAAAGCGGTCATCCGCCAGCCTTCCTGAAGGTATCGGCTGACTTGATTGAGCTTTTGTCGACCAAGTTCTTTCCCGATCATTTTCAGAGAGCTCTTATGCGTTGATTCAAGCTCTTTGATGATTTTTTGCTCACCATTGTAGGCTTTGACCACGTTTTCATCGGCCAATGCAATCTCCGTATATCGCCGGCCATTGAAGATTCCCGCCAAGGCGTAGTAGTCCTCGGTCGGGATGGGATCGAATTTATGATCGTGGCATCTCGCACATGACACGGTCAGCCCCATGAATCCCCGGGTCAAGGTATCGATGGTGTCGTCAAGTTCGTCTGCTTCCGCTTGGGCCTTATCCGAATTTTTATAGTACTGCGCACCAAGCCCCAGGAATCCGAGTCCGGAAAATTGTTGGAAACGATCATCCGACTCCCCCTCCATCAGATCGCCCGCCAATTGGTATTTAATGAACTCGTCGAATGGGAGGTCTTCGTTGAACATCCGGATCACCCAATCACGATACTGATGGGCATTTGCCCGTTTCTTCACGCCAAAAGTGTGCGCCTGATCCTCGGCATACCGGGCGACATCGAGCCAGTGTCGCCCCCAACGTTCGCCATAATGGGGAGATTCCAAAAGCGAATCAACCAGCTTTGCGACTGCGGAATCATGATCTTCTGCAGAGGCCTTAAGGAACTCATCAACTTGTTCGGGAGTCGGAGGCAGTCCAAGTAAATTAAAGTAAATCCGCCTCACCAAGACTCTCGGTGAAGCCGGGGAAACAGGACTGAGTTGACGTGTCTCCAATTGGTGTAAAATGAATCGATCAAGTCCGGACCGCCCCCATTTTGAATTATTCACGGTGGGGAGGTTCGGCTTTATCGGAGCCTGAAATGCCCAGTGATCCGATGCGTCAATTGCCGTGCTCTTAAGTTCTAACGCAGCATGTTCCCGTGGGTCATCCGCACCCATTTCAATCCATCGGGAAAAGTCTGCAATGACCTCATCTGAAAGCTTGCCCTTGGGGGGCATTTCCAAATCCTCCTGTCGCAACGCTTTCAACAGGAGGCTCTCGGAGACACTCCCCGGGACGAGCGCCGGTCCGGTGTCGCCGCCTGTGCGGATCCCGTCCCTGGAGTCCAGAAGAAGCCCCCCTTTGAGCTTGCCGCGATTGGCCGCTTCAACAGAGTGGCATTCATAACAGTTCGCGACCAGAACCGGGCGAATCCTGGACTCGAAGAAGTCGAGATCGGCACCCAATGCCAAAGCGGAAATTCCGCCCGTTAGAAAAAAGGCGAGGGTCTGAATGCGAAACTTGCTTTGTAACACGCTAATGAAGGGGAAACGACGGCAGTTATTACGCCTCCGTGATCCCGGGTATTACAGGTGTCTTCAAATTCCCCCTCGACGACGATCGCGTTCTGGCGGTCGAAGATACCTGACTGGCAGGCAACTCATCGACCGAAAAACCACTGCCAATGAAGATCTTGGCAATGAGGCCCGGAAATCAACACCTTCGAGCAATGAAGACCGCGCCAAAAGTAAATTGCTCGCAGCGCAGCCCTCCTCCCGGGCGCACCCGGGGAAAGACATTTATGAAACGCAGCTCAGGGCTTCACTTTCACAAAAGTCCTATTGGACCTCGCGGACACGATAGAATCTGCGCGGGGTTCCAATCGCCGGGAATGTGTTGAAAGAAGTCGTCTCGCCTTGGCTCGCGACACTATCTGTGAGCTCTTCCCATGTGCTAAGATCGTCTGAAGCATCGACCGCGTAGGTCTTGTTCGCCCGTGAGTTCCACGTGATCATCGTCACACCAGTCGCAGTATCATGGTCAATGTCCGTGATAATGAAAGGCACGGGGGGGGAAATGAGATCCGGTGGATTCGCACCGTTGGCGAGTTCCATGATCTGCTCGGGAGACAAGGTGTTGGCGAAGATCGCGAAATCGTCGATCCGACCAGCAAAGCTGTTTGCAAGGGTTGGCCCCTCTGCTCCGATCGTGATGATACCGTCAAACGAGTCAAGTGGATCGGCACCACCCGCAGACGCGATCAGAACTCCATCAATCCAGATTTGGCGTTCACCAAACTGATCACGCTGGAAGACAAAGTGTTGCCAGACATTCTCCAATGCTCCAGTGGTAGTCAGGCGCTCCGGCCCATCACAGCAACCCGATTGGTCGAAGTAAATGGTGCCGTTCCCCCAAGGGGCTGTCTCTTATACACATCTCCGAGCCCACGAGACCGAGGCTGATCTCG
>CAJXVQ010000289.1 GCA_913060685.1 uncultured Verrucomicrobiales bacterium | reverse complement strand
TCTACACAGAGTAGATCGTCGGCAGCGTCAGATGTGTATAAGAGACAGATTTGGTAGATGGCTTTCTCAGCGGCGAAGGACTCGGGAGTCAGTTGAAATTGCCCTGATTCGCGATAGGTCATGCCGACAATGATCCAGTCGTCCGGGCCTGCGTGGCTCCGTATGAACGAGGTGGTGGGGCGACCACTCGTCCCGTGGTAATAGAAGAGGGTGGGGTGCTTCTTTGCTGGGTCAAAATTACCGGGAAGGGAGATCTTGATCTCATGGGGCAGGTCGGGAATTTTGACGCTGAGATCTTTTGCTTGGACCGCTGTTGAGCAGGTGAGGGCGAGGAGGAGGGAGCGGATCATGGGGTAAGATGGGTATTTAGAAACTCAGCACAACGGGTCTCCGACCAATATTCGGGTCCCCGGCTGATAAAGCCAACATGCCCTCCATGGGCCGGGGTCTCAAGGTAAAGGTGGCGGCTTTGATGGGCGATCTTTCGTGGGAAACATCGCTCCGGGAGGAAGGGGTCGTTGAGAGCTTGGATCACCAGGGTTGGGACGGCGATGGCGGGAAGGAGAGGTCTGCTGCTGGCGCGCGTCCAGTAGTCGCGGGCATCGGTGAACCCGTTGAGAGGAGCGGTATAGCGGTCGTCGAACTCGGCGAAGGTTTTTACTTTTGCGATGCCGGAGAGATCGAGCTTGCCGGGGAATTTCTCGTTCTTGGTCGTGACCTTTTCCTTCAAGCCATCCATGAAACGGGACATGTAGATTTTATTATCCCAATCGCCGAGACGGAGGGAACTCGAAGTGAGATCGCAGGGAACCGAGAAGGCCACGGCGGCTTTGATTTCAGGTGGAACGGCGGAGCCTTGTTCGCCGAGGTATTTGAGAGCGATATTTCCGCCGAGACTGAAGCCGATAAGAGCGAGTTTCTGGTAATCTTGCGTGAGGGCGTGGTCGACGACCAAGCCGAGATCATCGCTCACGCCGGAATGGTAGGAACGGAGGAGGCGGTTCGGCTCGCCACTGCAGCCCCGGCAATTCCAGGCGAGAGTGTCCCAGCCTCGTTTTTGAAGAGCGAGGGACATGCCACGGATGTATTTGGCGCACGACTCGCCTTCGAGCCCGTGCCCAATAATGGCAAGGCGTGAGTTCTTGCGTGGCGACCAATCAAGATCCATGAAGTCACCATCTGGAAGCTCAAGGCGTTCGCGTTCGATCGGTGGTGATCCCACCCGCCGAAAAAGCGTGGGGTAGACCGTCGAGAAATGTCCTCCCCGCAAGCCAAGCGGTGCGCGGTAGGTGGTGGGGACGAGCGGCATGAGCGGGTGTCGTTTTCGATGATGGGGCGTTTGCGGTCAATGATGAAGACGACGCTTTTCAATGTCTTCTTCGGTTGGGTGCTTTTGAGTCAGAAAACATCGATGTTTGGAATTTGGGCGACTTTCCCGGATCCGGGTTCAATGTGATTCAGGAATAACTTCTTGTTCAGTCCAAGGCAGTCGCTGAGTTATTGATACCGCAGGCGACTGGCTTGCGAGAGGCCGCACGTTGTGACAGACTTCGCTGACACAGATTTTATGTCCTTACCCGTTCTTTACATCAAGCCTGGCTGCCCGTGGTGCGTCGAGGTTGTCGATTTTCTCTCCCGAAAGGGCATCGAAGTTGAAACCATTGTTGTTTCCGGTAACCCGGCGGCGATGCGTGCAATGACCACTCTCTCGGGGCAATCCAAAGCCCCAACGATGGACTGGCACGGTGAAGTCCTCGCCGACTTTGGCGTGGAGGAACTCATCCCGTTCCTAAAACAAAAGGGCATCGTTTGATGCTGTTGAGCGGAGCACGACCGGGGCGGATGGCGGCGCAACTGCGGACCTAAGCGAACTGGCTGAGGAAGCGGGTGTCGTTCTCGATGAGGAGGCGGATGTCCTTGATTCCGTATTGGATCATGGCGAGGCGGTCGAGGCCCATGCCGAAGGCGTAGCCGGTGAGCTTGGCGGGGTCGAAGGCTTCGTCGCCACGGCTTTTGTTAATGGCATCGAAGACGGCGGGGTCGACCATGCCGCAACCGGCAACTTCGATCCATTTGGGAGCTTCGCCTTTGACCTGGAGTTTGACGTCGATTTCGAAGCTGGGCTCGGTGAAGGGGAAGAAATGAGGGCGAAAGCGGACCTCGGTGTTGTCTCCGAACATAGCGCGGTAGAAGAACTCGAGGGTGCCTTTGAGATCAGAGAGGCGGACGTCCTTGTCGACGTAGAGGCCTTCGAGTTGGTTGAAGACAGAGAGGTGGGTGGCGTCGATTTCATCGCGACGGTAAGCGGAGCCGGGGGCGATGATTTTGACGGGCGGGCCTTGTTTCTCCATGGTGCGAACCTGGACCGAGGAGGTGTGGGTGCGGAGGAGTTTGCCGGAGTCGAAGTAGAAGGTGTCGGAGTCGTTGCGCGCGGGGTGGTCGAAAGGAGTGTTGAGGGCATCGAAGCAGTGGAATTCGGTTTCGATTTCGGGGCCGTCGGCGAGGGCGAAGCCGAGGCGGCGGAGGATCTGAATGGCGCGGTCCTTGACGATGGTGAGGGGGTGGAGGGCTCCGACGGGGAGCTCTCGTGCGGGCATGGTGACATCAAGGTCAGAGACGGAAGCGGCATCGGCGGCGTCCTGAAGCTTTTGCTTGCTGTCATCGAGAGCGGATCCGATGGCCTGGCGGGCGGCATTGAGGGCGGCACCGAGCTTGGGCTTTTCCTCGTTTGAGAGATTGCGCATGCCAGCGGCGAGGGCGTTGAGAGGACTCTTTTTACCGAGGAATTTGACGCGGGCATCTTCGAGGGCGGCTTCGGTGGAAGCGGCTGCGATGGCGGCGAGGGCTTCGGTTTGGATTTGGGCGGCTTGCTCGGTCATGTTGATAGGGGAATTAAGGGAGCGGAGGGATTTGGTCAATGATAAGGAGGTTTGAAGGGAGTTGGGTGGTGTTTCTAAGACCTGCCGATTGTCAGGTGGGAGTTTGCTTTCTGATGTTGATTAACCAAAAATGGCCGCATCCTTTCGGATGCGACCATGGAAGTTTGTTCAGCGAAGCTGAGCCTATGCGGCTTTCTTTTCGAGGGCTGACTTGGCCTGCTCCACGATGGCGGAGAAGGTGGCAGCATCAACGACGGCGAGGTCAGCGAGGACCTTGCGATCGAGTTCGATGTTGGCGGCCTTGAGGCCTTCGATAAAGCGGGAATAGGTCATGCCATCATTCCGGACAGCAGCGGAAATACGCTGAATCCAGAGGCGACGGAATTGTCCCTTACGCTTCTTACGGTCACGATACTCGTATTGACGGGCTTTGTAGACGGCATCCTTCGCATAGCGGAATAGCTTGGAACGGAAGCCGCGGAATCCTTTGGCACGGAGAAGGATACGCTTGCGGCGTTTCCGACTGGCCGGACTGTTAGTTGCTCTTGGCATTGTTTCTTTTGGGTGAACGGGTCGTTGGTTTCTAATTCACTCCGATAGTCTCACTCGTTCGTTGTCCTTTCCGGAGAAAGGCTGGCTATCTGGAGGCCGCCCATTTTGCGGGCGGGGGCATCGTGCGTCTGCGCGATCGCAGGTTAAGCACGGTAAGATTTACTTCATGAGAAGATTTCTCTTCACATTTGTAATATCTGCGGCGGAGACAAGCGTCGGCTTACCCAGATTTCTTTTCCGTTTCCGGTTTTTCTTCTGGAGGATGTGACGTTTGCCCTGTTTGCGGCGCAGAATCTTACCGGTACCAGTCACTTTAAAGCGCTTGGCGACGGACGATCTGGTTTTGGACTTGCAAGCTTTGCGGGCCATAGGACCCGCGTTCTAGGTTCCGGTGGACCGAATGCAAGATTTTTTGTAGAGAGAATATGAGTTGATATTCGGATGCAGGAGGAGGTGACGATGAAATTTCTATTTTTGGGTGATGGTTGAAGGCGGTTGGAACCACGGAATACGCGAAAGGCGCGGAATTTGAGGGGCTTGGTTGAGGGGAGCTTTTTTTGAAATAACCTATCGATGAATGGAGATTTGAGGGCTAGACATTTGCCATGCGAACTTCTGTCAAACATCTCCTCAATAGTGAATCGGCTCGAGACACGGTGGAACTCTCCGGTTGGGTGCGGACGCGGCGGGATTCGAAGGCGTTTTCCTTCATTGAGTTGAACGATGGATCATGCTTGCAGGGGATTCAGGTGATCATCGATGCGGGGATTCCGGGGTCGGATGATGTTGCCAAGATGAGCACCGGGGCTTCGGTGAGTGTGGTGGGGGAATTGGTCGAGAGTCCTGGAAAGGGGCAGAGTTGGGAGGTTCGCGCAACGGAGGTGGAGTTGGTCGGAGGAGTGCCGGATGATTTCCCGCTGCAAAAGAAGGGGCATACGCCGGAGTTTTTGCGCTCGATTGCCCATTTACGACCACGGACGAATCTTTACGGGGCGACGTTTCGGATGCGGAGTCGCTTGGCTTATGCGGTGCATCGTTTCTTCAACGAGCGCGATTTCACTTACGTCCACACACCTATTGTTACCGCGAGTGATTGTGAGGGGGCGGGCGAGATGTTCCGGGTCACGACGAATGGGGCGGGTCAGGCCGAGGAGGATTTTTTCGGGAAGAAGGCCTATCTGACGGTGAGCGGGCAGTTGGAGGGGGAGACTTTTGCGTGTGCCCTTTCGAACATCTATACCTTCGGGCCGACCTTCCGGGCGGAGAATTCCAATACCTCGCGCCATGCTGCGGAGTTCTGGATGATCGAGCCGGAGATGGCTTTTTGTAATCTTGAGGGCGACATGGATCTGGCGGAGGACTTTATCAAGTTCCTGGTGAAGGATGTCCTGGAGAATAATGAAGGCGACCTTTCCATCTTCGAGAAATTCGTGGACAAGGGCTTACGAGCGCGGCTTGAGAGCTTGGCGTCGGGCGGATTTGGGCGGATGAGCTACACCGAAGCGGTGGAGCGCCTCATCAAGTCGGGCAAGACGTTCGACTATCCGGTAGAGTGGGGAATAAACCTTCAATCGGAGCACGAGCGGTATCTTTGCGAGGAAGTGGTGAAAGGGCCGCTGACAGTTTATAACTATCCGAAATCGATCAAGCCCTTCTACATGCGTGCAAACGATGATGGCAAAACGGTAACGGCGATGGATGTCCTGGTGCCGGGCGTGGGTGAAATCATTGGCGGAAGTCAGCGGGAGGAGCGGTATGATTTACTCAAGGCGGCGATGGAAGCGCACGATCTCAGTCTTGAAAACTATGGCTGGTATCTGGACCTACGGAAGTATGGCACAGTGCCGCACGCAGGCTTCGGGGCGGGATTTGAGCGTCTCCTGATGTATGTCACGGGAATGCAGAATATCCGCGACGTCATTCCGTTTGCGAGGACGCCGGGACATTGTGAATTTTAGGACCGGGTCTTATTTTGACCCCGCTTTCCCGAGAATAGGACCAGCGCGGTGAGCAATACCGCTGCGAGCGCGGTCGATAGCCAGGCGGCCAATCCCAACCACATCAGGGAGTATGCCAGGGCAGCTCCACCGGCTGTGATCAAGGCGTAGGGAAGTTGGGTGGCCACGTGAGAGGTCGGTGAGCAGCCCGAGGCGAGGGCTGAGACGATGGTTGTGTCGGAAAACGGGCTGCAGTGATCTCCGAAGACGGCGCCGCCGAAGACGGCTCCGATGGTCATCGAGACGAGGCTTGCCAGTTGATCCGGTGGGAGGTCGCTTCCGAGTTCGAGAGCCAAAGGCAAGGCCATCGGCATGAGGAGAAGAAAAGTGCCCCATGAGGTCCCGGTCATGAATGACATGACGGCTCCGAGGAGGAAAATAAAGAGAGGCACTGACATGGGGGCGAGTTGGTCGCCGAGCAGTGTCTCAATCAACTTTGCGGTTTCGAGACTCACAAACATACTCCCGAGGGTCCACGCACAGATCAGGATAATGAGGGCGGGAAAGAGGGCTGCCGCTCCGTCAATCATGTGTTGGGGAGCTTCTTTTTTGCGGTGTTTGGGGAAGCAGAGATAAGCGGAAAGGAGCGCGATGAGGCCGGAGGCTACCATGGCGTAGGGGACGCCTTCAGAGTTAAAAGCATTTCCCCACGACCAATGGGGGCCGTCCTGCCAGAGGTAGATCATGGCTGGGAGGGATAGGACCAGAACGGCGATTGGGATGAGGGCCAGGAGTGGTGATCCTTCTTCGCGTCTTGGGGCGTTGGCGTCGAGGGGTTCCGGTTCGGCATTTCTCATGGGGCCAACGTGCCACGATTTGTAAATGACCAGCGGGACGAGTAACAGGCTGAGGAGACAGTAGGGATTTGCAGGGATGGAGGCAAAGAACAGGGCCGTCGGGCTGGCATCGAAGGGGGCATCTTGCATGCTCTCCTTGATGACGGAGAGTTGGGTGGCGATCCAGGTCGAGATGAAGGCCACACAGGCGACCGTCGCGCTGGTGGAGTCGATAACGTAGGCGAGGAACTGGCGGGAGATACGCAGGCTGTCGGCAAGAGGTCGACCGACGCGTCCAAGCAGGACGGCGTTGGCGAGGCCGTCAAAGAAGCAGAGTAAGCCCAGGCCATAGATGCCGAAGAGAAGTTTTTTCTTGGGGTCGGCTCCTTTCTTGGCGAGGAGTCGATTGAGGATGGTTGCGAAGCCGCCTCCTTTTTCGATTAGGGTGGCGAAGGCTCCAAGGATCAGAGTGAAGAAGATGGCACTGAGGTTCCAGCTGCTTTGGCCGATTTTGGGGAAAAGGTGGTCCTCGAACAAGCAGCGGATAGCCAGAATGGGCGAGGGGCCGGCGAGGAGAAAGGCGCCCGCGATGGTGGCGCAGAACAGAGAAACGGCCGCCTGCCTGGTGATCAGGATGAGAGTGAGGGCGACAAGGGGTGGGATGAGTGGAACAAGATCGGCCATGGGGTGGTTTCTTGGAGAACGGAAAAATGACTCGCTTTAAGTCTGAAGCAGCCAAGCATTTCTGACAAAAAAAGGCGACCTGCAAAGGCCGCCTTTGAGCGATTATGAAGATGACTGAGGTGGATCTTACTCGTCGTCCTTGTCTTTGTCTTCCTCTTCCTCCTCTTCCTTGTCCTCCTCTTCTTTCTTCTCTTTCTCTTTCTTGGAGGACCCGCTGCGGTCGTTACGCTTCTCGTAGGCGGCCCTGCTGGCTTTCGCTCTCTCCGCGGCAGCTTGGACCTTATCGCTGTCGCCAAGTTCCACGAAGTAGTCGAGGACGTCATCAGCCCAATCTCCGTTTTGTTTAACCATCGCGCTAATCACGCTTCGCTGTTCGTTGTCTTCAGTCGCGATGCTGGCAACGTCATACCAATAGAGAGATTTGTTATCCTCATCCATCTTGGGCCCGTCTTTGAGGAAACCGACCAAACCGGAGAATGCTTGATTACGGAGGCCGTCGTCTTCGACTTCATTGGCGAAATCCTTGAGAGCCTCGAACTGGGTGTCATCCGGCCAATTCTGCAGTGCATTAATGGCGGCGACTTTCAGCTTGGCATCATCTCCAGTGAGGTTGTCGGTAATGATGTCTGCCGCTTCGTCGCCACCGGCTGATCCCATGAGGCGGAGCAGTGCAATTCTTCCGTCTTCACTAGGTGTCCCCTTGTAGATCCCGACAATTCCCTTCGCGTAGGCTCCGGGATCCTCTGAACCTCTCACGACTTTACTCAAAACACCAACCGCAGAGTTCTTGACCGAGGCGCTGGAGGAATTGGTGACGATGGCGAGGAGGCTTTGGAAATTCGAGGTTGTCACCATGTCCTTCGCCGCGTTGATGGCTGCTTGTCCGGAACCGGTGTTATCGGTGCTCTCTGCAAACGCGATGAGTGCGGGGAGAGCGCTATCGTCACCACGTAATCCGACCACCTGGAAGAGTTTGATCCGAAGGGCTTCCTCCATATCGACGTCTTTGGCATAACCGGCGATTTTGGCGCTAATATTACTACCGTCGGTTGATACTCCTTTGGTTAGAGCCGAATGGTAGGTTGGGCGTTCGAGTTTGTCTTTCTCTCCTGCTGTGGTCAGCTCATCGAGGAGAAGTTGCACGTCACTTTCTGAGAGCGGGATTTCATCGGGAATATTTTCCTGATCCTGGAAAGCAGAGGTGATTTCATTCAGTCGCGCAATTCGGTCATTCTTGTCTGAATTGCCTTTCCAAACGATACCGGTGACAATGAGCGCCGCTATGAGAGTGGTTATGATCATGCCCTTGACGGCGCCACTCATGCCCTTCTTTTGCATGGGGACGACTGATCCGATTCCCAATCCGCCAGGGTTTGGCGCTGTCTCTTATACACATCTGACGCTGCCGACGATCTACTCTGTGTAG